>CAKAPZ010000126.1 GCA_916720015.1 uncultured Atopobium sp.
CAAAGATCAGGCCAGAAATAAGAGTGGTTACAAAAGAACCAATTGCAGGCATTACAGGCTTATCTGCAAGAGCAGACTTTGTGAAAGCAAACATAACAAGCGAAGCCGCGCCCTCTGCAACAAAATCAGCGCCAGGAACAGTTGTGGTCAGCTGAATAACAGTAGCTGCGATAAGACCAATAACCAGACTCTGAACAGCGTTTGGCTTCAGCAGAAGAATAGCCAGGCAGAACGACGCAATAATGAACTCTGGACCAATGCCAATAGCACTAATTGCCTTACCAACGGTTAGGTTAAGAATAAAACCAGCAGCAATAAGAACGGCAACAAGAACAAGAGAAGTAACATCCAAAACGCCTGCAGACTTTGAAACAGCAACAACACGTGGTGCCTGCTCAGCAGATCCTGTCTTTGTGCCTGCGGTGTTGACCTGATTGAGATTTTCTGTAGACATACAAACTCCTTTAACGCAAAACAAAACGAACAAACAAAACTTTCAACTAAACGGGTTTCTCGCCATCCGGATTTAGCAAGAAACGTACGCACAAAAAAAGCTCTCGGTCACCCGAGAGCCTCTAAATGCGTATGCAGAAGCAACTCATCGCTGACCGGAGAAAGACAAGTTGTTCCACCACCACTGCTGAGTGCATGTAGCGCGCATGATATGTCCTCCTCCCAAAAGCGTAAATTGCAATGTAAGAAGAATACCATTACTTTGCCCGGTTGTGTCAAGAAATACATTAAGAAACAAATTAGAAACTGTGAACGGTACGCGTAAAATACCGCGAGAAACAAAAAGGGGTCCCGAAGGACCCCTTGAATGAACTGTGGATGTTCAAGAAAATTTATGCCTCAGCAGCAACGACGTTAACGACGTGCTTAGCACCCTTCTTGAACTCAACAACGCCATCGCAAAGTGCAAAGAGAGTGTCATCCTTGCCGCGACCAACGTTTACGCCAGGAGTGATGTGAGTACCACGCTGACGGATGATAATCTGGCCAGCCTTGATTGCCTGACCACCGTAAATCTTAACGCCAAGGCGCTGTGCTTGTGAGTCGCGACCGTTGCGGGAAGAGCCGAGACCTTTCTTGTGTGCCATAAATGCTACCTGCCTATCTCAATATCAGAAGTGACTAATTACTCTGCAGACTCGTCGGATGCCTTAGCAGCAGCCTTACGAGCGGTAGGGAGCGCGGTAACCTTCAGCTTAGTAAGGTTCTGACGGTGACCGTTGGCGCGGTGATAGCGCTTACGCTTGTGGAACTTGAAGACGAGGACCTTCTTGTCCTTGTACTGCTCAAGAACCTCACAGGTAACCTTCTTAGAGGAAAGAGTGGCAGCGTCAGCAACAACCTTCTTGCCGTCGTTAAGCATAAGAACATCAAGCTTTACCTTATCGCCAGGCTGCGCATCAAGCTTCTCGACGCTGATTACGTCGCCCTTGGCAACCTTATACTGCTTGCCACCAGTTGCTACGATTGCGTACATGTGTGTAACCCTTCATTGCTGATTCTTGCAACGATTAATACTATCTTTGCATTTCTGAAGATCCGAGCAAAGATCTTCGCCGCCGTGACCTGTGGCATCCGCGGGAAACTGTCGGTGTCCCATGTCCCTCGGCGAGAAACACAACTCGAAATAGTCTACTGCATATTTCAGAAAATTCCAAGACAAAACTACATGTTATAGAGGCTTCACAAGGAGTCCATTTTCTGAAACATGTGCCTGAGAGGTGCGACACACCTTCAAAGAGTCAATCCCTTGCAGTCCATCGAGTCCTGCCTCAGCCGCAATTCTTTGTGCTTCATAGATCAAAACTGCAGGTCTAAGCGCCGCTCGTGGATCTTGCAGCGTATCAAGCTCAAATGAAATGCAGGTATCGGATGAGCTCTCAGAGATGCTGTAGTCCGCAAACGTTGTCTCCAAGTTGACCACTTTTTGCTTGTCACCGCGCATATACGTCAGCTCTTTTTTGGCGAGAAGACCCTCAAACCCCCAACGCAACGCCTCGGACTTAAGGCCGTCTCCCAAAATGTCGCATCTCCAGTGAGCGGCATTCAACCATGCTTCAAGCGCTGGCAGCGACCGGTCAACGTAGCTGGCAGCAAACGGAGCAAGCGCGGGAGGCGTAGCCGACAACAACCTCTCTAACGCTTCATCCGGGTCCACGTATTCTGTGAGCTTCAAGTCAAAGTACTCCGCCTCAGACGAAGCGCCAACGGGAAGCGCCTGAGAGAACTGTACGCCCATGCGCTTTGCAAAGCCATTACCTACCCTAAACGGCAGCTGGGCTCTACGAACACAGCGTTCAATAGTGCCAATAAGCTCAAGGTGTCCTAGAAACGCAAGGCGGTCGTCTTTCTTGTAAGCCACGCGAAGCCTAAAAATCTCTGCTCCACGTTCCGTCATAATCTCTGGCTGAATCTGCGGTCTACCAGCACGCCAGTCCTTCTTCATGGGCTCAGCCACCTCAGGAGCTACGCTCTCTAGCTGCGTATCTGTCATGAGCGCACCCCCATCAAAACGTTGTCAACCTTTAAGGTCTGGCATACCGCACATCCCGTACAAGAGGTAAACGTGCAGTCAGGTGTGGTGACCTCGTCCATTGCTCGACGATATTCTCGCTGTAGGTAGCCCTTGGACACACCAGGAGACGTGTGGTCCCAAGGAAGTTTTGCCTGAATATCAAAGGTTTCTGTTGCAATTTCAGAGAGCGAGAAACCCAGACTTTCTGCTGCCGCATTCCAAGCATCAAGATTAAACTCGCTGGTCCATGCATCAAACTTACAACCATTTTTCCACGCCTGGTAAATCAAGTCAAAGCCGTCGCGACCCATCTTTGAGAGCGCGCCTTCTACCAGCGACGTGCCGGAGTCATGATAGGCAATCTTGAGTCCCCTATCGTGGTTGGAAGACAACAATAACTGCTGCCTACGTTGGGCTTCCTCACGAGAAATTTGGCCAACCCACTGGAATGGCGTGTAGGACTTGGGCACAAACACGGCAACAGAAGCAGAAACCGTAACACCCTTGCCACCAATTTCTCGGCCGATGTCCAAAACACGCTTTGCAACTGCGGGAATGGCTTGGATGTCCTCGTCAGTTTCGGTTGGAAGACCCATCATAAAGTAGAGCTTCATGCGGCGCCAACCGTTTTCAAACGCGTTTCTTGCTGCAGACTCAAGATCATCCTCGGTGACGTTCTTGTTGATGACATCACGCATGCGCTGAGAGCCTGCTTCTGGCGCAAATGTCAGACCGCCGCGCCTTGAAGTAGAAACTGCGTCTGCCATCTCCGCGCCAAACGCGTCCATACGCTGTGACGGAATAGAGATGCGCACGCCACGTTTACATAGGTCAGAATTCATACGGCGAAGAATATAGCCACACTGAGAGTGATCTGTTGTAGAGAGCGACGTGAGCGAAACCTCATCATAGCCACTCTTCAGAAGACCTTCCTCACCTGCTTTAACAATCTGTTGAGCCGGGCGCTCACGAACAGGTCGATAGGTCATACCAGCCTGACAAAACCTGCATCCACGAGCGCATCCGCGCTGAATCTCAAGCGCCAGCCTGTCTTGCACAATCTCGGTATACGGAACAA
>CAKAPZ010000127.1 GCA_916720015.1 uncultured Atopobium sp.
CAGGCAAGGCGAACTCTCTGGAGCTGTCCTCCAGAGAGTTCCCTAATAATACGCGTGGAAAAGTCAGTCATACCTACAAGGTCAAGTGCCTCAAGCGTGCGCTCGCGACGCTCTTTTGCGCTCATCTTTACCTTTTTGGCACGAGCATACTGACTTGCATCTACTAGCTCGACGACGCTTGCAGGAAAGCGATTAACCGATTCTGAAGGCAGCTGTGGGACATAGCCTACACGCTCCCAGTCTTTAAACCGAGTCGAGGACGTTCCAAAAAGAAGTGACTTACCACTTGTTGGCTCAAGCTCACCCACCACAATACGAGAGAGCGTAGATTTACCTGCGCCGTTATCACCAATAAGCGCACAAATCTCACCTTGATGAACGTCTAAATTTACATCGCTTAAGACACGCGTCTTCTTGTAAGAAAAACTCACGTCTTGAAGCGAAACGGCTATCTGACTTTCCTGCAACACGTCCTCCAAACATCCAGCCTAAGCTGGCAACACACTATGCGAGAGCGCCCTCAAGAGCCTTGAGGTTCTCGCGCATAACAGAGAGGTAATCCTCGCCTGCCTTGAGCTCCTCGTCAGTAAGACCCTCAAGTGGGTTGAGCTCTTCAACACGAGCTCCTGTTGCTTCAGCAATTGCCTGAGCAACCTTAGGGCTTACTAATTCCTCAGTAAAAATAACCTTTACATTATGCTCTTTTACAAACTCAGTAATCTCTTTCATTTCCTGAGCATTTGGCTCTGCATCTGCCTCAACGCCCTCAATAGGCATCTGAGTGAGACCATAAGCCTCGCACAAATAACCAAATGCCTGGTGAGAAACAACGATGGTCTTGTTAGGTAGTGAATCCAGACCCTTGTGGAACTCATTATCAAGCGTATCAAAGTCTGCATTTGCTTTATCAAGATTGGCAGCATACTCTGACTTGTGCTCAGAGTCCTTCTCGGAAAGTGCATCACAAATATTCTTCATCTGAATCTTGGCATTCAGAGGGCTCAGCCAAACGTGAGGGTCAGTTCCGCCATGATCGTGATCGTGATCATGGTCGTCTTTCTTCTCCTCATGATCGTGATCATCGTCCTCTTCAAGCTCAAGAAGTTTAACGTCTTTGCTGGTCTCAACTGCTGTAAGTTTTGTGCCAGAACCAAGTCCATCAAGTACGTCCTTGACCCAGTGCTCCATACCAGCACCGTTGTAAATCAAGAAGTCTGCTTCCTGGATAGTCTTCATATCCTTGCTGGATGGCTCCCAATCATGTGGCTCAGTACCTGCTGGAACGAGGCATGTTACCTCAGCATGATCGCCAGCGATGCGCTTTGCAAAATCATACATAGGATAAAAACTTGCAACAATGCTGAGCTTCTTCTGGTCTTTGTTATCAGAAGCTCCTTCTTGCTTTTGAGCCTCAGGCTTGCAGCCAGCAAGAATAGCACTCACTCCAAAAGCGGAAGCTACAAGTGCGCTACGACGAGAAACGGTTGGATTCAAATTCATGTTACATCTCCCAAAACTATAAAAACCAATACGGTGTAGTGCCAAATTCTTCAAACAAAATCGTGCGATTGTCCTCGCTACCAAGCATAAAAACATGGCGAGAAACCCATGTTTCTCCTCACTTCTTTGCCTTTCTACTCACTTCTCATCATCTGAACATGCATTCATGCTTCCCCTTTAGCACGAAAGCGGGCTGTCTTCCGACAGTCCGCTTTCTAAAAGTTAGCCTTAGTATACATATTTCAATTCAAGTCAACGATAAATTTCTTATCTTTTCCGCAAACGGAATTGAAATAAACAGGTTAACTGTTTTATCTCTTGCTAACCTACTGATCTTTCTCCGCATACGGAGTAATAATCAGATCTCCACTATTATACTCACCCAAATAAACCTCTGAAGCAGACTTATAACCTTGATGCTCAAGTTCTCTTTCAAGCCAATTCTCTTCCAGGTCCAGCGTCTCAAGAATGTTCGTCTGAACTTGTCCGTCAGTAATAAGCGGGAATCTAACGTTCTCTTCTCCTTTTTTAACAATAATCAACTGTCCATTTTGCTCAAGAATGGCACGCTTAACGTCTGAGATATAATTCACTCCTGCCTGGCGAAGCTTCAGCGACACATCGTAGGCAGTGAGACCCATAGACCTACAGTTGTCTACAAGCAGCTTGCCCTTATCAATAACAATAACAGGACGTCCATCAATCAACTGCTTGACCAGCATATTGTTTGTTCTCAACCATTTGAGAACCATGACAATAATGAGCCAAATAAGCAGGACAAGGGTGAACTGCAAAATGGTAATTGAACTGTTGTAGATCATGCCGCCAACAATGCCGCCAAGTACAAAGTTTTGAACCTGGTCAATTGCTGCAGTTGGTGCTAGGTTTCCTTTTCCGCTGACGTTAATTGCCAGAACAAGCGAGAAAAGACCGATGCACAATTTAATGGCAACTTCTAAATAAAAGTTCATCGATCTACTCCTCTACATGCTTAATGTCATTACCAATGAGATTGATCTGTTCAATGACATAGTCATTCTCGGTATTTTTCAAAACGTGATAATACTTACCGTCAACCTCAAGATACGAGGGATTTCCCTGGCTATCAAAGGCAACGTACACGTGGTCAAAATCAACCTCAAGACGTCGAGCGAAGCTTTCTTGTGAGGAAACAATTGACTCATAGTGCTTACTTGTCTGATTGACCTCTAGCACACGATCAAGCTGTAGAAGTCCAAGAAAGATTAATGAGAACAGCGCAATAAGCGCCAGCTCACGATACTTAGAATTCTTTCTATCACGCATGTAATGCACAAGCGAGAAGATCATTAGAAGTGCAACAAGGCCAAATAGAACAAGCTGAGTCCAGTCAAATACTGTTGCATGGTGAATTAAATAGTTATGGGAATAGAACTCCATAGGCTTCCTTTAGTTTGCATTACTCAAGATTTGCTGCTTAAGCTTTGTAAACGCTCTTTCCTCCAAGGAACGTCTCTTCAAGCTGAAGATCTTTTGTAACAACAATAAAGTCAGCATCATATCCAGGACGGATGAAGCCACAAACATCATCAATTCCACAAGAGCGAGCTGGGTTTTCTGAAGCCATACGAACCGCTTCTTCAGCAGAAACAATACCCCAGTCAAAGACGTTCTTCACGCCTTCAAACAGACGAAGGATTGAACCAGCAAGGCTATGAGACTCATCCATCAGACGAGCAGTTCCGCCTTCAACAACAACAGGGAAATCGCCAAGTTTGTACTGTCCATTAGGCATACCACCTGCACGCATGCAGTCTGTAATAAGAACGGTATGGTCATATCCCTTTGCATTTACCAGAGCGCGAACAGCAATAGGATTAAGGTGATGGCCGTCGCAAATAGCCTCTGCATAGGTACCGTGGGTGGTCATTGCAGCACCAACCATACCTGGCTCACGGTGGTGAAGACCGCTCATGCCGTTATAGGTATGAACAAAAATGTCTGCACCAGCGTTTACGCAGGCAAGAGCCTCCTCATACGTTGCATCGGAGTGACCAAGTGCAACATGAACACCGCGGTCTGCCATCTCTGCACAGAACTCTGGAGCACCATC
>CAKAPZ010000128.1 GCA_916720015.1 uncultured Atopobium sp.
GTAACCCTGAGAAAGCTGCTGGATGAACTCGTGAGCCTGAGCCTTTTGAGCTGCGGCAATAATCTCTTCGTCAGTTGCATCTGGCTTTGCATAGCGGATGTTTTCTTTGATGGTTCCCTTAAAGAGCCACGTATCCTGCAACACCATGCCAAACTGCTCTCTGAGCGATGCTCTTGTGAGCTTTTGCGTGTTATGACCGTCTACATAAATTGCACCAGAATCAATGCTATAGAACCTCAGCAGCAGGTTAATAAGGGTAGTCTTACCGCATCCGGTTGGTCCAACAAGAGCAATCTTCTGACCAGGCTCTGCCTTGAATGAAATGTGACTGAGTAGCGGGTGCTTGGGATCGTAGGAAAACGCCACGTCGTCAAATTCAATGGAGCCCTGTGGATCTTGAATGACTTCAGCGTCGGCTGGATCGGGCTTGATTTCCTTTGCGTCGAGAAGATCGAAGACTCGACGAGCACTTGCGAAAGCGATCTGAACCTGCGTAACAACTGCAGAAATAGCATTAAAAGGCTTCATGTACTGGTTTGCGTACGAGAGGAAGCTCTGTACCTGACCGATAGTGAGTGGAGAAGGAACTCCCGTTAGAACGCAAATGCAACCAAGAGCAGCTACCAGTGCGTAAATGAAGTTATTTACCAGACGCGTGGAGGGGTTAGAAAGAGAGGAGGCAAATTGCGCACGCTCTCCTACTACACGGAGTTTCTCGTTAATAGCTTCAAACTGCTCAATAATGGCATCCTTGTGGGCAAATGCGGTGATAAGTTCCTGGTTAGAGACCATCTCTTCTGCATATCCGCCAAGCTGGCCCTGATAGGCCTGTTGCTTGCCAAAGGACGAACTGGCGTACTTGGTTACCACGGCGGCTGCAAGAATTGAAAGCGGAGTAGCCAGGGCAACTACAAGGCCCATAGGAACTGACATATAGAACATGAAGCATAAGGTTCCAATAATGGTCACCACGCCCGTAAGGAACTGTGTCAGGCCCTGCTGGAGGCCGTCGCCAAGCTGATCCACATCGTTTACTACTCTAGAGAGCAAGTCTCCCTGAGAATGCGTGTCAATGTATGAGAGTGGCAAGTTTGCAACCTTGGCGTGAGAAGCATCTCTGAGGTCTCGTGTGACCAGATAGGTCAGCTTATTTGTTGACCAAGAAGCGAGCCACTGCGTTGCGCTAGCAAGTAAAACTACTAGTGAAAGCTGAGTAAGAATTGGCAGCAGAGCCGCTTCCCCTCCTTGCACTAGTCTAATGAGCTGGTCAATAGCGCTACCTACAATGATGGGAACCCAGAGCTGCAGAAGTACCGTTGCAATAGAAGACGCTGCTGCTAAGACAAGAAATCCCCCGTGTGGAGAAACCCATGAAGCTAGTCGGCGGGTAACTTCAGCTGCAGACATGGAAATAGAATCTGCAGAGCTGCCCTTGCCGCGCTCAGGTGCGCTTGATGCAATAGCGGAGGTGCTTCCGCCAGAGTACATATCGGCCATTACTCCACCTCCTCAGGACGAAGCTGTGAAAGGCAAATCTCTTTATACAGCGGACACGTGGCGAGAAGTTCTTTGTGTGTTCCCAGTCCCACTTGTTTGCCATGATCAAGAACAAGAATCTTATCTGCGTGCATTACCGCTGCTACACGCTGCGAAATAATAATGCTGGTTGTAGTAGCGCTTAGTTTGCGGAGTGCCATGCGAAGATGTGCGTCCGTAGCAAAATCAAGTGCAGAGGCAGCATCGTCCAAGATAACGATACGTGGACTTCCTACCAGTGCACGAGCAATAGTTAAGCGCTGACGTTGGCCGCCTGAGAAGTTCTTTCCGCCGCGCTCAACAATACTGTCAAGCTGATCGGGTTTCTCGCGTACAAAGTCTGCTGCTTGAGCAACTTCAAGAGCTTTCCAAAGCTCCTCATCGGTGGCGTTTGGATTCTTCCAGCAAAGATTGGAGCGAATGGTACCACTGACCAGTGAAGTGTGCTGAGGAACATAGCCAATAAGGGAGCGCAACTGCTCAAACGTGTAAGTTTTAACATCGTGACCAAAAACACTTACAGAACCACTATCTGTATCAAAAAGGCGAGGAATAAGTGAGGCAAAGCTAGACTTACCCGAGCCAGTACCGCCGATGATTCCCAGCGTCTGACCAGCCTGTAGCGAGAGATTGATGCCAGAAAGTGCAGGCTCTCCTCCACCATCGTAGACAAGCGAGGCGTCTTTGAACGCCACTGCAATGTCAGCAAAATCAGATTCAGTAAGTTTGATGTATGTGTTTCCCTCATCGGTAAGCGTTGGCTTGGTGTTGAGTACTTCCATAATACGATTAGCAGATGCCACACCACGCGTGATGATAATAACCAGGTTAGCAACGTATCCAATAGCCAAAAGCGCACTAGTCATATAACTGACAAGTGCCACCACGGTACCTTGAGAAAGAGTACCTGCAGTAATCTGAGGAGCTGCAAGCCAGAGCGTAACAGCAATTCCCAAATACATAACAAGGAACGTTGCTGGGTTAAGAAGAGCTGAATAATTTGCCGCATCAGTTGCTGTTTCTGTCTGAGCTAAAACCGCCTCAGAGAACTGCGCTTTCTCCTCTGCCTCATGCCTAAATGCTCTGATTACGCGAATGCCAGAAAGCATTTGTCGCATATATAAAGAAACGGTATCTAGGCGTTTCTGTAGCTCAGTAAAAAGCATGGTAGATTTACGTGCAACAAAGAAGAAAATAGCTGCTACCAGCACTGTTGACAATAAAAAGACCATGCCAAGTCGAGCATCAAGCATAATTGTTGCAATAATGGATCCTGCGGCGAGAATAGGCCATCTAACGAGCTGACGAATACCCAGAGCAACCGTAACCTGTACCTGGTTAACGTCATTGATGAGCCTTGTTACCAGCGTATCTGTTCCAAGCGAGGAAATATCGGCGCTTGAGAGTTCTTGAATCTTCTTAAACAGCTCATTACGCAGGTCGGTTCCCGTGCGCTGAGAAACAATTGAAGCAATTTTTTGGCAGACAAGCGTAAAACCAAAGCCAACTATTGCAATGACTACCAGCAAAATACCGTAGCGAATAATGTCATATATGTTTGACCCATGTATACCCAGGTCAATCATGCGAGCAATAATCAAAGGCGTTAGAAGGTCTCCAATGACCTCAACACCTTTGCAAAGCACAGCAACAAAACTCTTACGCCCATACTTTGGCCATACAAACCTAGAAAGTAAATCTCCCATTTACGCCTCACCAAGCTTCTCTGCAAGCGTTAACCACTCGTCTTCCAACTCCATAAGTGCCGCTTCAGCATCGTTGAGCTTTTGCTGCAATTCCATCAAACGTTGAGCATCGGTCGCATCAGCAGAACTCATCTGCTCTCTAATCTGCTTGGGAAGATCCTGAGCCTTGCTCATACGGCGTTCAATCGAATCAAAACGTTTCTTGAGTTCGCGGCGCTCGGCGTTGCTCAATACCGCGCCCTCTTGGCGAGAAGACCCGTCTACCTGTGACTCATGCGTACCTGAACTTCCGCATGAACCCGACAACTCCCCTGCTCTTCTCGCCGTCTGCTTTGCAGCATCAACAAG
>CAKAPZ010000129.1 GCA_916720015.1 uncultured Atopobium sp.
AATGAGGTCTTTGAGCCTCGTGAGCATACAACCTATAAGGCAAGTGAGGATGAGTTTGTAAAAAAGGCTCTCCAGATTGTTGGTAATGACCTGGTAGTTAATAATCCTTACGATGGCTCTCTTGTTCTAAACTCACTTTATGGCATGAACATTTTCTACCGAGCGAAGGTAGAAGTGGAAGAATTGCCACAAAGTGTAATTATTCGTACAAGGCTTAATGAGGTAGCTAGTAATCCAGAGGTTCAGCAGGCGGTCCGAGAAACTGGAGCAAGATATGTCCTGTTGCTCGACTTGGAAAATCCAGCTTTGTTAGGAGATCAAAGCTATTTCTTCTCAGGCCTACAAATCACCGATAAAGATCCTGGATTTGAGGTTGTTCTTCGAGAAGGTCCTTACAGACTATATAGAATTACGGCCGTTGAATAGGACTTTGGTAAGCTTACGTATGAGCGTTATTCTAAGTACCATTGCGCGAGAAACTCGATTGATGAGGAGTAGATTGTGAAAGGCATTATTCTTGCAGGAGGTAGCGGTACCAGGCTTTATCCCCTGACAACCGTTACATCTAAACAGCTTCTGCCTGTTTATGACAAGCCAATGATTTACTATCCTCTGTCTACTCTTATGCTGGCGGGGATTAGAGATATCTTGGTTATCTCCACGCCTCGTGATCTGCCCAATTTCGAGAAGCTCTTGGGTGACGGTTCTGACTTCGGTATCTCCATCAGTTATGCTGAACAGCCTTCACCTGATGGATTAGCTCAGGCATTTGTTATTGGTAAAGAGTTTATTGGTGATGATGCTGCAGCTCTGATTCTTGGAGACAACATCTTCTTTGGAAACGGCCTTTCAGGTCTTGTCAGAAAGGCTGCTCAGCAGGCTCAGACTGCTGGTCGCGCTACCGTTTTTGGTTACCACGTTGATGATCCAGAGCGTTTTGGTGTTGTTGAGTTTGATAAGAATTACAACGCCATTTCAATTGAAGAAAAGCCAGCTCACCCAAAGTCTAATTACGCGGTCACTGGACTTTATTTCTATGATCAGCGTGTTACCAATCTGGTAAAGCAGGTTCAACCGAGCGCACGTGGAGAGTACGAGATTACTGACCTTAATCGACTCTATCTTGACGATGGCACGCTTGACGTTGTCACACTTGGCCGCGGTTTTGCATGGCTTGATACAGGAACTATGGAGTCACTCTTTGAGGCATCAACCTTTGTCCGTACCGTTGAAACAGCTCAGGGTCTGCCGGTAAGCGTTCCAGAAGAGATTGCTTTTGAGAATGGCTGGATTGATAGCTCAAAACTCATTGAATGTGCAGAACGCTACGGTAAATCTACGTATGGCGAGCACCTCAAGAGCGTTGCAGAAGGACGTATCCTTCCTTCTGGAAAGGGAGAGTAGTATGCACGTTCTTATTACCGGTGCGCATGGCCAGTTAGGCAACGAGCTCAAATGTCTTTTTGAGTCCGGTATCTCTGAGATTGGCTCAATTCCAGAGGTTTTTGTTAAACCAGATGTTGATTATACCGACGCAGACGAGCTTGACATCACTAGCGCTGAGGCAGTTAATACATGGTTTGACCAGCACGAACACTATGATGTTGTTATTAACTGTGCTGCCGCAACAAATGTAGATGGTTGCGAGAGCAATTTTGAGATGGCGTTTGCGGTAAATGCGCTTGGCCCTATGAATCTTGCACGAGCTTGCCGCTCTACACAAACAAAGCTTGTTCAGGTATCCACTGATTATGTTTTTAGCGGTAAGGAAAGCTCTCCTCGAACGGAACAAGATGCTCCTTGTCCTGTTTCTGCTTATGGTCGATCCAAATTAGCAGGAGAGGGACTTGCGCTGGCCGCAAATGCTCAAACGTTTGTAGTGAGAACGGCGTGGCTTTATGGTTATGTTGGCAAGAACTTTGTGGCAACCATGCGCACCCTTGGTGCAAAGTATCCAGAGATTAGTGTTGTTGATGATCAAGTAGGTAATCCTACCAGCGCAAATGATTTGGCACACACAATCTTGTGCATTGCGGCTACTGAGAACTATGGCATATACCACGCAACCAATGAAGGAACATGTTCGTGGGCTGATTTTGCTGAGGCTATTATGGCTGGTAGCAATCTTGACTGTAAAGTTACCAGGGTAACTTCTGCTCAGTGGAAAGAGATGCACCCAGAAAGTGCTTCTCGCCCTGCGTATTCATCTTTGGTAAACGGTCATCTTGAGAGTACCATTGGAAATTGTATGAGGCCTTGGCAGGAGGCTCTTGCGACATATCTTTCGAAGGTAGAAAGAGGTTAGTGTGAAGACCTATTTAGTAACTGGTGGAGCTGGATTTATTGGATCTAACTTTATCCACTATATGCTTAGAAGAAATCAGGACATTCATATCTTGAATGTGGATGCTCTGACGTATGCAGGCAACCTTGAGAACCTCTCGGAATATGATCAAGATCCTCGCTATACCTTTGCCCATGTAGATATTAGGGATAAAGAGGCACTGACACAGCTGTTTGAGACCTATCATCCCGATTATGTTGTTAACTTTGCAGCAGAGAGCCACGTAGACCGTTCTATTGAAGACCCGGGTGCCTTTGCTGACACTAACGTTATGGGTACCGTCACTCTTCTGAGTGTTGCAGAGTCTTTCTGGAATGATGGCCAGGGCTCCTACGGAGATTACAGATATCTGCAGGTTTCTACTGATGAGGTCTACGGTTCACTTCCGCTTGATGATCCAGAGGCGTTCTTCCGCGAGACTACACCATTGAGCCCGCATAGCCCTTACTCTGCATCTAAGGCTTCTGCAGATATGTTTGTAAAGGCCTGGCATGATACATACGGATTCCCAGCAGTAATTACTCGTTGCTCTAATAATTACGGACCATATCAGTTCCCTGAGAAGCTCATTCCTCTGATGATTGAGAATTGCTTGGAACACAAGGCTCTTCCTGTCTATGGCGATGGACTTAATGTTCGCGATTGGCTGTACGTTGATGATCACTGTAAGGCAATTGCTATGGTTCTTGAAGGTGGACGCCTTGGTGAGGTCTATAACGTTGGCGGTCATAACGAGCGCAACAACCTCTACATTGTTAAGCGCATTATCAGTGAAGTTGCAAGAATCACTGGTGACACTCAGATTACTGAGGATCTAATCTCTTACGTTACTGACCGCAAGGGTCACGATCGTCGTTATGGTATTGCACCTGATAAGATTAAAGAAGAGCTTGGTTGGTATCCAGAAACTCCATTTGAAGAGGGCATTGTTACCACTATCAACTGGTATTTAGAGAACCGCGAGTGGGTTAAGAATGTAGTTTCCGGTGATTATCAGGATTACTACAAGAAGATGTATGAAGGTCGATAATGCGCACATACGATACAGAAACGCTTAAGCATCTCCAGCAAGTTGAGCTGATGATTTTAAAGGACTTCGTAGACACGTGTGAAGCCAACAACATCCGCTATTTTGGTTTTGGCGGCACCGCGATTGGTGCCCTTCGTCATAAGGGATTTATTCCTTGGGATGATGATATCGATGTCTGCCTTCCTGCAGAAGACTTCAA
>CAKAPZ010000130.1 GCA_916720015.1 uncultured Atopobium sp.
TTAGACTGCAGATAAATCTGGCCGTCTGTAATGGAAATGACGTTTGTAGGAATGTATGCAGAAACGTCGCCTTCCTGCGTCTCAATAATTGGAAGTGCGGTAAGAGAACCTGCTCCGTTTTCATCGGAGAGCTTACATGCACGCTCCAGCAAGCGTGAGTGCAGGTAGAAAATATCACCAGGATATGCCTCACGTCCTGGTGGACGATGAAGCGTCAGTGACATCTGACGGTATGCAACTGCCTGCTTAGAGAGGTCATCGTAAACAACAAGAACGTGTCCGCCTGGATGGTCTTTGTCAGCAGGCTTGCCGTCCTTATCGTTATACATAAAGAACTCACCAATAGCAGCGCCTGCCATAGGGGCAATGTACTGCATTGGAGCAGAATCGGCTGCGGTAGCTGCAACAATGACGGTCTTGTCAAGAACACCATGGCGGGAAAGAGACTCGCGGATGTTTGCAACTGTAGACGCCTTCTGACCGATGGCGACATAGATACAAACCATATCGGTGTTCTTCTGGTTTACGATTGCGTCAATTGCGATAGCGGTCTTACCGGTCTTACGGTCACCAATGATCAACTCACGCTGACCACGGCCGACAGGAACCATAGCGTCAATTGCCAGAAGTCCAGTCTGAACTGGCTCGCAAACAGGCTGACGCTGCATGATGCCAGGAGCCTTGAACTCAATAGGGCGACGATGTGTAGCGTGGATAGCGCCAAGTCCATCAATAGGCTGGCCCAGTGGGTTAACAACACGACCAAGCATGTCAAAACCGGCTGGAATATCCATGACGCGGCCGGTTGTACGGCACTCATCGCCTTCCTTAATCTCAGAAACTTCGCCGAACAAAACAGCGCCGACTGAAGTTTCATCAAGGTTCTGAGCAAGACCGAATACGCTGTGGCCGGTAACGGAGCTGGTGAACTCCAGCAGCTCGCCTGCCATAGCGCTACGTAGGCCAGCAACGCGAGCGATACCGTCTGCTACCTCAGTAACAGCAGATACCTCTTGCTGGGATACGGTTGAATTGACCTTAGAAAGGCGCTCTCTAAGCTGTGCCATGACGGCATCTGAGCTCAGCGTTCCTTCCTGTATAGTGGTCTTATCAGTCATTACAATTCACTTTCAACGTGATCTGAAGAGAGCCTACTCTTAATGTGAGTGAGCTGTGTCTTTACCGATGCATCATAACGATGATCACGTGCCTCAACTACAATGCCGCCCAAAATCTTGGGATTAACACGCTCAATAAGATACACCTGAGTATTGAAGTTCTTCTCGAGCTTCTCGGTGACCTTTGCACGCAACTCATCATCAAGAGGCATTGTAGTAGTTACCGTTACTGTAAGTGTCTTGTCTTCTTCTTCAAGAAGCTCCTGGAACGTAGCGGCAACATCATTGATAAGGTTGACATCCTCACTCGCCTGCATAGCACCAAGAGTCTCAAGAACTTCTGGAGAGAACTTCTTAGCGTGCTGCACCTGTACGAGGTCTGCGGTTGCACGACCCTCTGCGCGGCCAGCCTCCAGGAGCGCCCTGGTATAGCCCTCTACTTTTCTGTCTTGATCGTCTTTATTAGTGCTCATCTGGAGTACCTACTTCCGCAAGGTACTTTTCGGCAAGAGCACGCTGCTGCTCTACTGAAAGCTCGTTGCCAATAATCTTTCCGGCAATATCGACGGCAAGATCAACAACGGAATCAGAAAGCTCAGCCATGGCGTGACGACGCTCAGACTCTACAACGCCCTTACCCTTAGTAATAATCTCGACAGCTTCTGCCTTTGCCTGCTCGATAATACGAGCACGCTCTTCTTCGCCCTCACGCTTAGCAGCAGAAACAATCTCGTCTGCTTGCTGCTTAGCTGCGTCGATACCAGCTGCTGCGATTTCACGATCCTTGTTGGCTTCCTCGCGAGCCTTTGCTGCAGCGTCCAGATCGCCTTGGATCTTCTCTTGACGCTTGTCAAGCATACGTAGAACGGAAGGCCATACAAACTTTGCTACAACAGCAAAGATGATCAGAAACGCAATCAGAGCAGGAACAAACTCAGCGGGCTTTGGAAGAAGAATATCGGCACCACTTGCACCCTCTTCAGCAAGTGCGACTGAGGGAGCCATTGCCACAAGTAGAGCAGCAGTTGCGCCTACTGTGCTGGCTTTTTTAACTCCCTTACAAATCGTATTCATGCATTCCTCCAACGTAGCGTTTTCGCTGTTACAAACAGTAATTTACTTAACCATCAAGGTAACAACGAAGCCAATTAGGGTAAGTGCCTCGATGAATGCGCAGCCAAGAATAAAGACTGTGAAGAGACGACCCTGAACCTCAGGCTGACGAGCCATGTTGTTAGCGGCACTCGTTGCTACGACGCTAATACAAATTGCTGCTCCCATAACGCAAAGAGCATATCCGAAAATACCCACGATTCCTCCTTTTTCGCTCGCCCCTCTCAAGGCGACCAATATACATACCTATCATCAACTGAGCGTGGGCTCAGATGATTTCATCTTTTGTGCCGTTTGGCACCACAGTGTGGCAATGCCACCAACTAAGCGTTTTGCTTAGTGTTCAGACTCTACCAGCTGGATGTAGACAGTAGAGAGTAGGGTAAAAACGTATGCCTGAATGAAAGCAACAATAGTTTCTACCAAGTAAATGATAATCAACAGCAAGATCCAGAAAATCGAAAATCCTGCCTGGGCGGCTGTTGATGCGGAGAAGTTCTCAATCGCTGGCATAAAGTACATAGATGCAAGAATTGCAAACGTACCCATAACGATGTGACCTGCATACATGTTGCAGAACAGACGGACAGCCAGAGTAACCAGACGAAGGAATGTTGAGAAGACCTCAATAACCCAGATAACTGCTGCGATAACAGGATTAACGCCCTTTGGTGCAAGACTCAAGATGTAGCCAATAACACCCATCTTTTTTGCACCTACATACATAAAGTATCCAAGGGAGCAAAGACCAAGAGCGGCGGTGACACCAATGGTGCCAGTACCTGGGTGTGCGCCAGGAATAAGGCCAATAATGTTGTTGATCAGAATAAACATAAACATGGTAATCAAGAATGGGAAGTGTGTGCGCCACGTTTCTCCAAGAGAAGCTTTGCAGACGTCATCTCTGATGTACTCAATCAGATACTCAACACCATTAACAAAGCGTCCCTGAGGAGCAATGCTCTCTGCCTGCTTCTTCTTAAACCTAAAGCAGACAATCAGAAAAATCACAGCAGCGATTAAGAAATAGAAAATGTAGTTCGTGAAACCAAAGGTGGTGTTACCAACCAATGCGTGTGGCAAAAAACTTTCGAGCAGCTCGGCCATCTCTGCTGGCAACTGCGCAAGAACATCCACTCTGTCTCAACCTCCCCATACAATCTGCAACCATTTCAGATTGCCCGTCACTGCTCAGCATACTTGAAACGCAACGTAAGATGCCAAGAATATGCCACTTGGAGTATATTATCTACCACTCGGCGTGCATATTTGCGACGAACGGCGATACTAGCACTAAATGAATGCATAGTCACGATTACAAAATCAAATAATTGAC
>CAKAPZ010000131.1 GCA_916720015.1 uncultured Atopobium sp.
GCGTTAGTTGCGGCACCCTTTCTGATTTGGTCTCCGCAGCAGAAGAATGTCAGTGCGTTAGTACCCTTATCAGCGGAGAGATCCTCGCGAATACGACCAACATAAATGAGGTCCTGGTCGGAGGTATCAAGAGGCATTGGGTACTGAAGCTCTGCAGGGTTGTCCACAACCTTAATACCTGGTGCGTCTTCAAGAATAGCGCGAGCCTCATCTGGGCTCAAAGGACGCTCGAACTCAACAGTGATGGACTCAGAGTGAGAGCGCATCGTTGGAACGCGGACGCAGGTGCAGTTAACACGCAGCTCAGGAAGGTGCATGATCTTGCGACCCTCGTTTTGCATCTTCATTTCCTCAGAGGTATAGCCAACCTCGTTAAAGCCACCAATCTGTGGAATCAGGTTAACTGCCAGCTGGTATGCAAAAGGAGCGGTCTCGGTTACTTCCCTACCTGCAACAACGTCAGCCATTTGGTTCTTCAAACTGGTAAGACCAGGAAGTCCAGCGCCGGATGCAGCCTGATAGGTAGAAGCAATAATGCGCTTTGCACCCGCTGCCTTATGCAGAGGATACAGAGGTACTAGACCAATAATGGTTGCGCAGTTTGGGTTAGAGATGATGCCGTTGTGGTTCTTAATGTCCTCAGCGTTAATCTCTGGAATTACCAGCGGAACATTTGGGTCCATTCTGAATGCATGAGAATTGTCAACGCAGACACAACCACGCTTGACTGCCTCAGGAAGCAGTTCTTTTGCCTGCTCGTCACCGGCTGCACCAAGAACAATGTCCACGCCTTCAAAAGCCTCAGGAGTTGCTTCGCGGATAACAATCTGCTGTCCTGCAAACTCAATAGTCTTGCCTGCGCTTCGAGCAGATGCTAGAAGCACTAGCTCCTTGATAGGAAAATTACGCTCTTCAAGGCACTGCATCATCTGGGCACCAACAACGCCGGTAGCACCAAGAATTGCAACAACCTTACCGTTTGAATCAAAAGCCATAGTTACCTCGAAACCATTTCGTCACGAACAAATCCGTTATAAATGACGCCAATTGTGCGATCAAAGTCCGCATTATCAACGCCCACGATAATACTAATCTCTTCCGAGCTTTGCGTAATCATACGAATGTTGACGCCCGCATTACCCAGCGCACCAAAGATCTTGCCGGAAGTACCGGAACGCCTGGACATGTTACGGCCAACAACAGAAACAAGTGCAAGGCGGTCTACCATCGTGATGTCATCAGGCTCAATCTCGCGACGAATATCGCTGATGATGGAATAGACCGTATCCTTTACGTCGGAGGCGTTCACCACGATACCAAACGAATCAACGCCTGTTGGGATGTGCTCAACAGAGACGCCGTAACGCTCAACAATATTGAGAGCGCGGCTGATGACGCCAACCTCGTTGGACATGTGAGCCTTCTTAACGTGAATAGCCAAGAAGTCTTTCTTGCCTGCAATACCTGTAATCAAGTGCTCGTTTGTATCGCCATCCGCGGTCTCACGAATAACCGTGCCCGCATCTTCTGGACGGTTGGTATTCTTAATCTGAATTGGAATATTTGCCTCGCGAACAGGGAAAATTGCCTCTTCCTGAAGAACGGAAGCGCCCATGTAAGAAAGCTCGCGCATCTCGTCAAAAGTAATGCGGCCAATGGCGCGTGGATTCTGAACAATGCGAGGATCCGCAGAAAGGAAGCCAGAGACGTCAGTCCAGTTCTCATACAAGTCAGCGTCTAGGCAGCGAGCAACAATGGCACCGGTAATATCACCACCACCGCGCTGGAACAACTTAATTGCACCGTCAACGGTAGCACCGTAGAAGCCAGGCAGCACAAACGAGCCGCTGCGAGCAACAACTTCTTTGAGTCTAGAAGCAGTGCGCTCCATATCAATGGTGCCATCATGATGGAACAGCATAACGTCTGCCGCATCAACGAATGGCAGGCCAAGGTACTCAGCAAGGATCTGGCAGGTGAACCATTCACCCCTACTTACTACATACTCTGGCGAGAAGGACTTAATGTTTGAAGCAAACTTCTCAAACTCCTCGGCGACAGGCCATGCAACTCCCAGTTCATCAGCAATCTCCACAAAGCGAGCCTCGATGTCTGCAAGCAAAGAGGTGCAATCAACGTGATACTCAATGTGGGCATTTACCAGCAGCAAAAGATCCGTAATCTTGTTATCGGTTGAGTGGCGCTTTCCTGCTGCAGACGAAACAATAAAGCGTCTATCAGGGTCAGCTTCAACAATAGCTTTAACTTTTTTGAACTGCTCTGCAGAAGCAACACTTGAGCCGCCAAATTTTGCAATTTTGATCATTTCTAATTCCTCTTTTCAAGTGCAGCCATAAAGGTTGTAGGATCTTGCGAAAGTGCGCTGCTAAGAAGCTCACGGGCCTTCTCGGCACTTAGATTTTTAACCAACTGAGCACCCGGCTCCCAGAACGTACCGCCTTGAATATCGGCCTGCGTCCTAAACACATAGTCGGAAACAAGTAGCTCTGGATTATACGAAAGACCTGCCGAGAAGGTCTGCTGACCCCCAGCAGGAGCCGCAGCACAGTCAATAATATCCTGCACGACGGCGTTTGCCGTTGGGTCGCCACCGGCACCCTGACCGTAAAACTTGAGCTCGCCAATGGTATTTCCCACGGCAGTTGCAACGTTAAAGTTAGTTGGAACGTTGGCCTCTATGGTTGAGAGCGAAACCGCAACTGGCTCAACAGCTACCGCATACGATGAACCGTCAGAAACACCACGACCAAAGAGCTTGATTGTCATATCGTGACTGCCAAACATGGCAAGATCGCGCTTAGTTAAGTTTCTGATACCAGACATAGGAATCTGGTCTGTGCAGATTACGTCGAAGGCGATAGATGCAGAAATCATAGTCTTAGAGCGAACATCAATGCCGTCGATATCGCTTGACGGGTCTCGCTCAGCGTAACCCAGCTCCTGAGCTTTGCTTAAAACCTCAGCAAAGTCCGTTCCATCTTTAAGCATGGAATAGACAATGTAATTAGTGGTGCCATTCATGATTCCCCAGAACGCAGAAATCTCGTCAATACGGCGAACTTTCTGAATTCCTGCAATCCAAGGAATGCCGCCACACACGCAGGCTTCAATCTTGAAGTTGACGCCTGCTTCAGCAGCAAGGGTCATGAACTCCTCAAAATGCGCAGATACCACGGCTTTATTTGAAGTGACTACATTTTTCTTAGCAGTGAGCGCTGCTTTAATGTACTCATAGGCTGGCGAGAGACCACCCATGCACTCGACAACCGTATCGAGCGCGGGGTCAGACAAGAGCGCATCAAAATCTGACGTTGCGCGGGGGTCAACATGCTCTTTACCAGCTCTAACCAAGATGGACGTCAGGTTAACGTCAGAAACGCGCTCATCAAGAATGCGCGCAACCGAAGCACCAACCGTTCCAAATCCAAGTAGGGCAACGTTTTGCATATAACTCCAAATCTAGCAG
>CAKAPZ010000132.1 GCA_916720015.1 uncultured Atopobium sp.
ATTGTTGGAACTGGTCGTATTGGCGCAGCACTTTGCCGTATCTGCAAAGGCTTTGGCATGCACGTCCTTGGCGCAGACCTCTATCCAAATATGAGCCTTGTTAATGACGAGCACGTTGTTGACGAATATGTCAGCTACGATGAGCTCTGGGAGCGTTCAGACTTTATTTCACTCCACGCTTTCTTGAATGATGAGAGCTATCACATGATTAACGATAAGACCATCGGAAAGATGAAAGATGGCGTCATTCTCGTTAATACTGGTCGCGGAGGACTTATTGACACCAAGGCTCTTATTCGCGGCATTCTTTCTGGAAAAATTGGTGCTTGTGGCCTTGACGTTTATGAAGAAGAAAATCCAAACGTTTATAAGGACCGTGGTGCTGAGGTCTTTGACTCAGTTACTTCTACCCTTTGCTCCTTCCCTAACGTAGTCATGACAAGCCACCAGGCATTCTTTACTCATGAGGCTCTCTCACAAATTGCTCAGGTTACGCTTGATAACGCAACTGCTTTTGCTGAGGGCACTGACTACGTTGATAAAAGTGTGGTTTGCTAAGCGCCAGAGAAACAATCGCTTCAAAAACGGTTACTATTGATATCTGAATGTGATTTCAATTCCTATGAAAAGGAGAGATATGGCTCGCAAAAAGACCAAGATTGTTTGTACTATGGGTCCTGCTACAGAAAGTGATGAGGTTCTTCGTGAGCTCATTCTTGCTGGCATGAACGTCGCACGTTTTAACTTCTCGCACGGTAGCCATGAGTATCACCGCACTATGATTGGTCGCGTTCGTTCTATCTCTGATGAGCTTGGTATTCCTATTGCTATCATGCTTGATACAAAGGGACCTGAGGTTCGCACCGGTCTTCTCGAGGATGGCAAGAAGGTCACCCTTACTACTGGTGAGTCCGTCATTGTAACCACCGATGATGATGTCATTGGTAATGCTCAGCGCTTCTCGCTTGACTACAAGAATCTTCCAAAAGAGGTCAAGAAGGGCTCTATCATCCTTATTGATGACGGCCTCATTGGTCTTGAGGTTGATCATGTTGAGGGCACCGACATGCACTGCAAGATCATCAACGGCGGTGAGCTTGGCGAGAAGAAGGGCGTAAACGTTCCTAACGTCAACATTGGTCTTCCTTCCGTTACTGAGCAGGATCGCGCAGACATCATGTTTGGTTGCGAGCTTGGTATTGATGCAATTGCTGCTTCCTTCATCCGTGATGGTGCTGCAGTCGAGGAGATTCGTAACATCTGCCGTGAGATGGGCACTCCTAACGTACAGATCTTCCCTAAGATTGAGTCTGCTCTTGGCGTAAAGAACTTTGACGAGATTCTTGCAGCTTCTAACGGCATCATGGTTGCCCGTGGTGACCTTGGTGTTGAGGTTCCTGCAGCTGAGGTTCCTCACATCCAGAAGACTGTCATCAAGAAGTGCAACGATGCCTACAAGCCTGTCATCACCGCAACTCAGATGCTTGATTCTATGATTCGTAACCCTCGCCCAACCCGTGCAGAGGTTACCGACGTTGCTAACGCAATCTACGACGGCACTGACTGCGTCATGCTTTCTGGTGAGTCCGCAGCTGGTAAGTACCCTGTTGAGGCAGTAAAGACTATGGCTTCCATCTGCAAGGAGACCGAGAAGTACCTGCCAGTCAAGGATGTCTATCACCAGCGTGAGGGCCTTAAGAACGTCAATGGCGCTACTGGCTTTGCTGCAGTTGATATGGCAATCCGTGTTGACGCAAAGTGCATCATCTGCCCAACACACTCTGGCCGTACCGCTCGCCTTGTTTCTAACTTCCGTCCAAAGCGTCCTCTGTATGCAATGTCTCCATCCGATGAGGCAGTTCGTCGCACCTGCTTCTATTGGGGTGTCTACGCATTCAAGACCTCTGAGCAGGGCACACTTTCTAACACCATGTACAACGCTCTGAACGTCGCAAAGGAAGTTGGCGTCGTTGAGACCGGCGACATTGTTGTTCTGACTGCTGGCGATCCTCATACCAGCCCACGTCTTGGTGATTACACTACTTCAACTAATGTTGCTATGATTTGCCAGGTTCAATAAACCGCATTTCAGCTTTAACGTTATATGCACCCAAGCACAAGCTTGGGTGCATATTTTTTTACGTGAGATATTTTTAACGTCTTGCCAGTAGTTAGGCAATTTTCCAGCCGACGGTTTTCTCGCGCATGTTAACAAAATCAGCGTAGATGCCGCCTTCTGCCATCAGTGATTCGTGAGTGCCTCTTTGCACAATACGACCCTTATCCAAGACAAGTATCTGATTTGCTTTACGCACCGTCTTTAGGCGATGGGCAATCATAATAACGGTCTTAGACTTGGTGAGCTCTGCTATTGCACGCTGAAGTTCAAGCTCGTTTTCTGGATCAACATTAGCCGTTGCCTCATCAAGTACTACGATTGGCGCATCTTTTAAGATAGCGCGCGCAATAGAAAGACGCTGGCGCTCGCCACCAGAAAGCATTGATCCACCTTCTCCTAAGCGTGTTTCGTATCCCTCAGGTAATGCCTGGATAAACTCTTCGCAGCAAGCACGCCGAGCCGCGTCAACTACTTGCTCATGAGTTGCGTCTGGATTACCAAACTTGATGTTGTTCTCAATGGTGTCATCAAACAGGAAGACTCCCTGGAAAACAGTAGAGAAGTTTTGGAGCAGAGCGTCAACCTTATAGTCGCGCACATCGCGTCCACCAAGTGTCACTTGACCTGTATTCACATCCCAGAAGCGTTCAATCAAACGGACAAGTGTTGTCTTGCCCGAACCGCTTGGACCTACGATGGCACAAGAAGTACCTGCAGGAATCGAGAGGCTTACATCGTCAAGAATTTGCCTGTCGTCGTAGCCAAATGACACATGAGAAAGCTCTATGTCGCAAGAATCCGCTTTCTCCAGACCTTCTCCCTCTTCCATTGCAGGAGTGGCGAGAATGGCGTTTGTTTGCTCCATTGCGATTTCAATGTTACGCAGAATAGTTGAGAAACGACCAGCGGATTCAAGACGGCTGAACAACATAAACGACATAACAACTACGGTTAAGCACGTAGCTGTATCAAGTGTTCCAGATAGCCATAGACCAACTGATACCAGGCACATAATAATGCTCGTGGCCTTAGAGATAACCATCTGCAAAACTGAGAAACGAAGTGCCTTAAACTCAAGTTTGAGCGCTTGGACTCGGCAATCATCAACTGCTTTGGTGTACTTCCCCTCAGCATCATCAATAAGGGAAAATGCCCTTACCACGCTAATACCACGAACATACTCAAGGACGGAGCTAATCAAAGTAGTATTTGCGGTTACATAATCATCTGATGTATTACGCACATAGACCTGCAAGAGCTCCATAGTTATGCAGAAAAGAGCAAATGTAGCTGCAGTTATAAGGCCTAATTGCCAACAAAATA
>CAKAPZ010000133.1 GCA_916720015.1 uncultured Atopobium sp.
CGCGCATCACTGTCATGCTTGTCAATAGTTCTTCCACTTTTGCGCGCCTGAACTCTAGAAGCCTCTTCTCTACGCCGCTGGGTTTCTCGCTCAAGGCGAGTCTTCTCTTTTTGCGCCGCTTCCTTTGCATGTAATGCGCTAGAACGTTCAAGCTCTACCTGCGATGATGCCTGAGAATAATTACCAGATTTCATGTTTGCCGTGCCGTTAGCTACAAACAAACATTGAGTGCAGAGTTTATCCAACAGCTCTCTATCATGTGAAATAAACACCCCGATACCCTTGAACTGCGACAAGGTCGCAAAAAGAGCATGTTTTGTTGATACATCCACATGATTAGTGGGCTCATCGAGCACAAGAACGTCTGGTGATGCCCATAAAGCACACGCTACCTGGAGTCGCTTCTGCTGACCACACGAAAGCGTCTCAAAACGCCAAGGCCAATCATCCTCCAAAGAAAGCTCTCGCCTCAGCTTAATTGCTGCATCATCATAGGCAACCGCAAAATCAAAAAGAGTAGCTGGGACCTCTGTTGCATTTTGAGCACAATATGCCGAGAAAAACGATGGGCTTACAACTCCTTTGTCAGGTTGCAATAAACCACATACGATACGCGCAAGTGTTGTTTTACCAGATCCGTTATTACCAACGAGGCCGGTCCATCCTTGTGGAAGCACAATAGTCACATCATGTAAGGTAGGCTCCACCGCTGATGGATAGGTATATTCAATATTTGAAAGATTAAGCTGCATGATACCTCGGTTCTGCCGAAGACCACGCGGAGTAGTACGCAAGTATACACAGATAAATGGCTATAAATTAAGACATGAGTAAGCAATACTACACCCGCGGTAGTGCCGTCAGCGACGTTACGTAAATTCGGGTTTTATGAGTATCGCTAGTTATTCATGCACCTAATCCCTTCTCTTGCCAGTGCTTGCCAAAGGCCCTGGTGAATCAATTGAAACCATAATAGCTTTGAGAACGCACTAGTACAAGAAGAGATTACTGAGGTAAAAAAATAGTTTTATCCTAAATCTTCAGCTCAAACTTTTCTTTATCCAACATTTTGATTACCTTTGCTGGACTTTCAACCACAACTATTCGACCGTTACTGACTTTGCAAGGTTTCTTGGCTTATCAACGTCACAACCACGTGCAAGAGCCACGGAGCGCGCAAAAAGTTGAAGAGGTACCGAAGCAATGATTGGCGAGAAGGCATCTCTGACTTTAGGCACGTAGATGATATAGTCGGCATGCTTTTTGATTTCCTGATCACCTTCGGTCGCCACGGCAATAATCATGGCGCCGCGTGCTCGAGATTCTTGGATATTGGAGATCATCTTGTCGTATACCGGAGAGTTAGTTGCCACGGCAATGACAGGATAGCCTTTGGACAGAAGTGCAATGGGGCCATGCTTCATTTCTCCTGCAGCATATGCCTCAGCATGAAGATAGCTAATTTCCTTGAGTTTAAGGGCACCTTCGTAGCAAATAGCGGCTCCCATGCCACGACCAATGAACAAAGCATTATTGGCATCTTTGCAGGCCTGCGCGGCAATGTCGATAGCTTTTGTATCGCTGAGGACTTCTTCGACCTGCTCGGCGGTATCGGCAAGTTCTTTAAAGAGCAAGCGTATCTGAGCAATTGAGAGCTTTCCTTTTGCCTGTGCAAGAACCATAGCAAGAAGCGTTAGGCTCACAATTTGGCCAAGGAAAGATTTGGTTGAGGCAACGGCAATCTCCTTGTTAGCCTTAGTGTAGATAACACCGTCAGACTCACGGGCCACGGGACTACCAATAACGTTGGTGATGCCAAAAACCTTAGCGCCTTTGATGCGGGCGTCGCGGATGGCAGCAAGAGTATCAGCGGTCTCACCGGACTGAGAAACAGCAACTACCAGCGTTGACGGAGTAATAATGGGGTTTCGATAACGAAATTCACTCGCAGCTTCAACTTCGACAGGTATGCGGGCCCAGCCTTCAATAAGCTGACGGGCGATAAGACCAGCGTGATAGCTAGTTCCGCAGGCAATGATATAAACGCGATCAATTAAACGGAGCTGTTCCAAGGACATACCCAGCTCATCAATGGAAAGTACGCCGTTGGTCAGACGTCCTGCAAGGGTATCGCGGATAACACGTGGCTGCTCATGGATTTCTTTGAGCATGAAATCGGGGTAGCCGCCCTTCTCGACAACATCAACATCCCAATCAACATGCATGACCTTAGGTTGAATGGGATTTCCATCAGCATCGGTATAGCTGATACCATCGGGCTCCATAACAGCAAACTCATTGTCGCCAAGAACAGTGACATCTCGGGAGGCTTCGATAACCGCAATGATGTCAGATGCAACGTAGCTGCCCTTCTCGCCATGTGCAAGGACAATGGGAGAATCTTTGCGAGTAACTACAATGCGACCGGGTTCCTGAGAGCATATAACAGCAAGGCCATAGGTTCCTACAATTTGCGAGCATGCCTTGGCAACAGCATCGCGAAGGTTGCCTCTGTAGGCTTCTTCAATAAGGTGAGAAACGACTTCAGTATCGGTATCGCTGCGGAATTTGTGCCCCCGAGCCTCAAGCTGCTCACGGAGTTCGGCAAAGTTCTCGATGATGCCGTTGTGTACGACGGCAATTTGATTGTCACAAGAGGTATGTGGGTGGGCGTTGCGCTCACTTGGAGCGCCGTGCGTTGCCCAACGGGTATGTCCGATGCCACAGGGGTTTGCATTATTGAGGTACTCCACCGCTTCAGCTAATCCCGCAACTTTTCCTACGCGATGTACGACCGTAAGTTCTTCGTTGGTTGTGTTTTGCAAAGCAATACCGGCAGAATCATACCCACGGTATTCGAGACGTTTAAGACCTTCAATGAGGACATCTTTTGCACTTTGGTGTCCGGTAAAACCAACGATGCCGCACATATATAAACTCCAATCGTGTGCTTCTGGGAGTGTCACAGAAACGATTAGTTTTAATCAACCCACTCTATATTTTAGCGAGTTATATAGGCGAACTTGTATGGTATTAAAAATGAAGACCAGATTCTGCAAAATGATGTAAAAATGCTATTTGAATATTTACCACGGCAGTTGGCAAATACTTATCAGAAAGCGAATAGCAGCTATACGATACAAACGGGACATAATGATACAAATGGGCTATTGACTGAGTTTCTGTGTGTCTATCCTTTATAAGTTAGATAGAGCTAACCGAAAGGAGACGCATTATGTCTGAAACGCCTTCAGCCAAGAAAAACGGGCTGCAACCGAAGGACCTTATAAACATCGGTATCTTCACCGCTCTCTACTTCATAATCATCATGGCTGTGGCAATGCTGGGCTACGTTCCCATATTCATTCCATTGCTCTCCGTCATCTGTCCGCTTATCGGAGGCATTCCGTACA
>CAKAPZ010000134.1 GCA_916720015.1 uncultured Atopobium sp.
TAGCAGCCATATAAACTGCTACGCTATAAAAGTCTAACTTTTGGGGGTCACATCAGGTGCAGACTCCTTTTTGTTGTAGATAAACCAGGGGTTTATGGAGTTCCTGTTCCGGTTCCTGTTCCTGTTCCTGTTCCAGTACCTGTTCCGGTACCCGTGCCAGTGCCCGTACCGGTACCTGGTGTGGCTGGAGTAGTAGGAGTGGTAGGAGTAGTGGTGGTATCGTCCTCTTCCTCCTCCTCGGTAGTCTCCTCCTCTTCCTCTTCGTCGTCATCTTTCTCATTTTGCTTAGCATTAGCGGAGCCACCAACAAATTTCCAGTAACTATTAGGCTTGTAAGCAATAGTTTCAGTGGTCTTTGGGAACTCAGCGCGAGCAACGCCAGAGAGAGCTGCGTTCATGTAGTACGCCCATACGTACTGTGCAGTAACAAAGGTAGAGGACTCTCCGCCGCCGATAATAACAGGGTCACGACTATCTGGATATCCACACCAAGCTACGGTTGCAAGCTGTGGGGTATAGGCGCAGAACCAAAGGTCCTCGGAGTTATCGGAAGTACCTGTCTTACCAGCAACTGGTTGGTTGAAGGTCTTCAGGTTGTAGGCATAGCGACCAGTACCAGAGGTAAGAACGCCGCTCAGAACATCGGTAGCAGCTGCAGCAACAGCAGGACTAATTGCCTGAACTGGGTTGTCCTTGTGCTCGTAGATAACGTTGCCATTACGGTCTTCAATGCGCGTAATTGCAACAGCATCACGACGAACACCGCCTGCAGCAAGGGTTGCAAATGCGGTGCACTGCTCAATAGGGGTTACGCCCTGAGAACCAAGAGTGGTAGACAGGTATGGCTGTAGCTGAGTGCGAATACCCATGGCATAGCACGTCTGAAGGATCTTATCGATACCAATAGCTTCAGCAACCTGTGCGTAAACAGTGTTGGACGAGTAAACCGTACCTTGACGCAGGGTAATTGCACCGTAGCTGTAGTTGCCAGCGTTTTTAACCAACCAGGTTGGCGTAATTTGCATAGGGGAGTTGCCGTTAAGAACAATCTCTGGGTTCATACCCTCAGAAAGGGCTGCTACCAGCGTATACATCTTAAAACTGGAGCCCATCTGACGGTTACTACTGGTTGCAATGTTGTACTGACTCTTTGAGTAATCCTGTCCACCAACCATTGCTTTAATGTAGCCAGTTTGAGGATCAATGGAAACCAAAGCAGCGCCCAGGCGAGGGTTGCCAAGCTCAGCAATACGCCTTCTAGCAGCCTCATCAGCATCTTTCTGGAGGTCAGGATCAAGTGTAGTATAAACACGCAATCCACCCTGGAGAATAGTATCGCTATCAAAGTCTTCCTGAAGCAGGCTACGAATGTAGTCAGTCCAGTAAGGGAACTGGCCAATGTTGTCGGTCAAAGTACCAGGGTTAAGTACTAAGTCCTCAGCAACAGCTTCATCGTACTGCTCCTGTGTAATATCGCCCGCGCGAAGCATACGCTCAAGAACGGTATTACGTCTTTCTCGTGCAGCCTCTGGATTGACAGTTGGGTCATAGGCAGAAGGTGCATTTGGAAGGCCAGCAAGCGTTGCGGCTTCTGCAAGAGTCAAATCACTTGCATGCTTGTTGAAGTAAATAATACTTGCTGCTTCAATACCGTAAGCACCATTACCGTAGTAAATGGTGTTGAGATACATATTAAGAATCTGGTCCTTAGTAAACTTCTTCTCCATCTGAATAGAGATGTAAGCCTCGCGGACCTTACGTTTCAAAGAGCGCTCAAACTGCTCGTTAGAAAGAACGGTATTACGAACAAGCTGCTGCGTAATTGTGGAAGCACCTTCGCCGCCACCAAACAGCGAGCCAACAGATGCACGAACAATACCCCAGGGGTCAATACCGCTGTGGGAATAGAAGCGCTTATCCTCAGTATCAATGGTGCCCTGAATAACATAAGGAGAAATCTGATCCAAGGTAACAGAGCGACGCTGCTGCAGATAGAAGTCTGCAATGTCGTTGCCCTTAGAGTCATAAACGCGAGTAGGCTCTGCTACCAGATAGGCATCAGCAGAGTTGTAATCTGGCAGATCCTCGAGCCATGAAGAAACAGCTGCACCCAAAGAAAGAGCAAGTGCAAGCGCGAGAAGAGCCATAAAGCCAAAGAATCCAGCAATGCCAAAACCTACGGCATGTGTGTTTGCGTGTTTACGTGCACGACGGGTTCTAATACCCATTGAGCCTCCTTGTCATAGCTCTCACTATTATAGTCTGATATTTATGTTTCAGTGAATAAAGAGTTACAACTCTGTTGTATTCTGATAGATAACATTTTGAATTGATACTATTTGTAGCAATAACTATATGGTTTAACAGGCTTGCGTTGAGAGGATACAGAGTGCTTTCAGTAGAAGAACAGCTCCGTGTTATTACTTCAGGAACTATGCAGATTGTTCCTTTGGATGGTCTAAAAGAAAAACTCAAGAAGGGCACTCCTCTTAATATTAAGCTTGGCGTTGATCCAACAAGTCCTGATTTGCATCTGGGACACGCAGTTCCTTTGCGTAAGATGCGCCAGTTCCAGGACCTTGGCCATAATGTCACCTTGATTATTGGTAGCGGCACTGCGCTGATCGGTGACCCTTCCGGACGCGATTCTACCCGTCCTCCTCTCACTGCAGAGCAGGTGGATGCAAATGCAGAAACCTATGTTAACCAGGCTATGAAGATTCTTGATCCAGAAAGAACTACCGTTGTTCATAACGGCGACTGGATTAAGCCTATGAATCTTGAGACCATGCTTGGCCTTATGAGCAAGTTCACCATTGCTCGTATTCTTGAGCGAGAAGACTTCTCTAATCGCTATCACAATCAGCAGCCAATTGCGCTTCACGAGTTCATTTATCCAGTCCTTCAGGCATACGATTCTGTTGTTATCAAGGCAGATGTAGAGATGGGCGGAAACGACCAGATCTTCAACCTGCTCGCCGGCCGCGATCTTATGCGTGATATGGACATGGAGCCTCAGATTGCGCTTACTATGCCTTTGCTTGTAGGTACTGACGGTACTAAGAAGATGAGTAAGTCTTACGGTAACTACATTGGACTGACTGATGAGCCAAACGATATGTTTGGTAAGGTCATGTCAATTACTGACGAGATTATTCCAATGTATTACCGTCTTTGTTCTACGCTCTCTATTGATGAGCTTGATGCTATCGATAAGAGCTTTGAGGACGGTACCGCTGATCCTTACCAGCTCAAGCGTGCTCTTGGTAGAAATATTGTTGACCTTTATCACGGTGAGGGAGAAGGCCTTAAGGCTCAGGCAGCTTTTGATGCTCAGTTCAAGAACAATGAGGTTCCTGATGACGTCAAAGA
>CAKAPZ010000135.1 GCA_916720015.1 uncultured Atopobium sp.
TGCTCCGGAGGCAAACGCTCTAATCCACTGAGCTACGGAGTCATGGTGCATAAGTATACCCCAGCCTACTTACTGCTTTTTGTAACGGTTTGCGTAATTTTCTTCTGGTATTTTCCCATGCTAAAATGAAGCTAACCAGCAATTGAGGAGCTCATGAATACTATTTCTGTTGACCTAACATCTGACTCATATCAAATCTATGTAGGACATCACTTGCTTGCACAAGCCGGTAAGCTTATTTGCTCGCACGCCTCAGGTTCAAAGATTTTTTTGGTCACTCATCCAGATCTGAATGAGCTCTTTGGCACAGAGCTACTTACCTCGTTGGAATCAGCTGGCTACTCTGTTACCACTGCCACAGTGTCCACAGGTGAGCACGCAAAATCATTTGAGTCATATCAAAAGCTGGTAAGCATTCTTGCAGAACATCGTTTTACACGAGAAGACATTGTGGTTGGCCTTGGCGGTGGAGTCATCGGAGACCTTGCAGGTTTTGTTGCAGCTACCTACATGCGAGGTTGTGCGCTCGTACACATCCCCACCTCGCTTTTGGCGATGATTGACTCTTCAATTGGTGGAAAGACCGCCATTGACCTGACCTTTGGCAAAAATCTAGTTGGAGCCTTCTATAACCCTAGGGCGGTTATTGTTGACCTTGAGCTGCTGAATTCTATCCCTGCACCACTTTTGCAGGATAGCTGCGGAGAGCTCATTAAATACGGTGTACTTTCGGGACATGAGCTCTTCAATAAAATCTCTTTGGCGAGAAACCCCGTGCAGGTCATCGATGTATCGTGTAGACAAGAGCTTATTCAAGCGTGCATTGAAATAAAGAAATCGGTTGTTGAAGCAGACTTCAAAGAAGCAGGATCAAGAAAACTGCTCAACCTTGGGCATACACTTGGCCATGCTATTGAGACGCTTAGCAACTTTGAGCTTGGACACGGTTCCTGTGTTGCTGCTGGAATGGCCATGATGGCAAAAGCCTGTTCCAAGCTTGGTCTTTGTTCTGTTGAAGACGCAGAGAGCATCACCATGCTCTCACAAGCTTATGAGCTTCCTACCAGCACGTCATTTGATGTAGAAGAGCTTTATTCTGCTGCACTTCATGACAAGAAAAGCCATGCGGATTCTATTGATGTGGCACTTATCTACGGTATTGGTGATGTACGCATTGAACGCAAGTCATTTGCAGAGCTTAAACAACTTATTGAGTTGGCAAAAGAAGACTAACGTCCTAGACGCTCTAGCTCTTCTGCAAGCTTGCGTACTGACTGTTTTAGAGCGGTTTTATCTTCAGCTAAGATGTCATTTTTGTTGAAGATGCCATTAGCAGTTCCTACATAGGAGTATCCACCAGCAAATACTTCAGCAATATTGTCTGTTGTAACGCCGCCAACTGCCATAAGAGGCAAGTTTCCTAGAGGCTCACATACCTTCTTAGCATACCCATAGCTAACCTCATTTGCTGGGAATACTTTGACAATGTCAGCACCAAGGGCAAATGCATGAGCAATCTCTGTTGGCGTAAACGCTCCCGGAACGCTCAAGATCTCATGCTCTTTGCAGTAGTCAAACATCTCTTCAGAGAGCAGCGTTGGTGCTAAAACAAACGTAGCACCAGCTTTATGAGCCGTCCGCAGATCTTCAAGAGTAAGTACGGTACCGGCACCAATATTGATATCAGAACCATATTCACTTGATAGTTTCTGAATCAACACAGCAGCTTCTGGCGTGTTCATAGTTACTTCAACGTTGTGTACAGGAGAATCAACAAGAACCTCAACTACAGCTTTAACCTGATTGTATGTATAACCACGTAAAACCTGAGTTACAGCACTAAAAGGCTTATTCACTTGTTTCCTCCTTTAATCTTCAAACATTTTAACCATATCCTTCTCTGACACTCAACTGCGGTATTCTTACATCAAGCAAGTAGATACGGAGCGTACACAGTATGGATGTTTCAATAACTCCTCATGATTTATTTGGAACGGTAGAGGCAATCCCGTCCAAATCATGCGCTCATCGCGCGCTTATCTGCGCTTCATTTGCAAACGGTACTACTAACATTACCTGTCCTTACATCTCAGAGGACATTCAAGTAACCGTTGATTGTCTTAAAGCTTTGGGTACAACCATTGCTAGAACCAAACAGGGATTTAGAGTTGTTCCTGCAAAGGGTCAGAATCGTCCCCAAAGTGTAAAGTTCAACTGTAAAGAATCTGGCACCACGCTCAGGTTTTTACTCCCCCTTCTGGGCGCGCTGAACATAAACGCCACAATTTCTGCAGAAGGAAGACTCTTCTCACGACCTCTTGATCCGCTTATATCAGAGCTTTCTGCTCATGGCATGTCTTTTACCTGGCAGGGCGAGAAGTTCCTTGAGGTTTCAGGCAAACTTATTGGCGGTTCATTTGAGCTACCAGGAGATATTTCTTCTCAGTTTATTTCTGGACTTTTACTGTCTTTACCTTTGTTAAGTGAATCTTCAACAATACAGATTACTGGATCTATCCAGTCAAAGGATTATCTGGTTATCACAGAGCAAGTCATGGGAGATTTTGGTGTTTGCGCTACATTTGATGCGCAGAACGCCATCTATACCATTGAGCCTCAACACTACGTTTGTCCAGGCGTTTATTCAATTGAGGGAGATTGGTCAAACGCCGCTCCATGGCTTGCCGCAGGAGCCATTGGTCAAGGCATAGAGGTCACAGGACTCTCCATGCAAAGTGCTCAGGGCGACAGAGCTATCTTGGCTGCGTTATCGCTTGTGGGTGCTCGTGTTTCTCGCCAGCAAAAAGGCGCAGCTTGTATGATGGATCACCTGAGGCCGTTTGCTATTTCTGTCTCCGAAGTGTGTGACCTTGCTCCCGTACTTGCTGCACTAGCTGCATTTATTCCTGGAACTAGCAAGCTTACCGATATTCAGCGCCTGCGTCTTAAAGAGTCCGACCGTGTTCAAAGCGTCTGTAGCACACTAAGGGCATTTGGCGTGGACGCCACCCTCTCTGAAGATCAAACGGAGCTTGTTATCACCGGAGGAAAACAGCCCGCCAGCTGCATCGCAGACTCATGCAATGATCATCGCATCGTAATGATGGCAACTATCTTGGCTTCATATGCAACAGGTCCTGTTGTCATCACCCGCGCCGAAGCAATCAATAAGTCGTATCCGCTTTTCTTTGAGCACTTTAAGCAGCTTGGTGGCGTCTGCCACAGTATGGAGTCATAAATGATGACCTCAACTTTTGGAACAACAGTAAAAGTGTCTATT
>CAKAPZ010000136.1 GCA_916720015.1 uncultured Atopobium sp.
CTTGTTGCATTTCATCCAGATAGAATTTGGACCTCTCCTTTATCTCGCTGCAAAGACATGGCCCAGATGGCCGCCACCGAGCTTGGTATTCCTTGTGAGGTAAAAGATGACCTTGCAGAGATGGATTTTGGCATTTTGGAGAGCAAGCGTTTTGCTGATGCAGAAGAGATTTTAAAGCCCTATAGCCTTACGTTTCCTTGGGCCTCAGATGAAAACGGCCACTCCATACCAGCTCCAGAAGCGGAGTCATATGAGCAGGTAAGAAGCAGGTGTCGCAACATTCTTAACGAGCTTTCTAGTCTTTCTGGACGCACTGTTTGTATTTCTCACGGCGGCTATTTGCGCTCTATGATGGCAGAGATTTTTGGCATCCCAGGTAGTTCAAGCTGGAATGTACATCTTGCAAATGTCTCTTCAATCTTCTTTACTAGTACAGGCAGTTCTGATTTCAAACTTGGTGGATTTAACCTTGATCCAGAAGAGGTAATTCGTCGTTCCACTGAGCCAAGTTTTTACGATTTTCGTGACATTTGGGGTGTCACCAAGGGGGATAAGTAATGATTGTTGCTATTGACGGCCCAGCAGGCTCCGGAAAGTCCACGGTTGCGCGCGCACTTTCTGATCGCCTGGATTTGATTTTTCTTGATACAGGTGCAATGTATCGCTCCGTAACTGTAGAATGCCTGCGTCAAGGCATCGATATGACTGATACCGAGAAAATCATTCAGATAGCACGCAGCATTAGCATCTCGTTTGGTAACTCCGCAAACGGCCAGACCGTCTATGCAAACGGATCAAACGTTACATCAGAGATTCGTACTCCCGAGGTAGACAGAAACGTTAGCGCTGTTGCAGCCATCCCTGAGGTCCGTGAGGCTATGGTCACGCTTCAGCGTCGCGCTGGCGAGAATGGTGATGTAGTTGCGGAAGGTCGTGACATTGGCACCGTGGTATTCCCCGAAGCTGATGTAAAGGTTTTCTTGACCGCAGATCCTGCTGCTCGAGCTCACCGCCGCGCTGTTCAGCGCCAGGGTGGAGACGCAGCAACTGGAAACGATGCTCAGGTAGACGCCAAGAGTGAGGAGAAGATCCTCGAAGACATCAAGGCTCGCGATAAGGCTGATTCTGAGCGTAAGGCAGCGCCGCTTCGTGCTGCAGAAGATGCCCACCACATTGATTCTTCTGCGCTTTCTGTTGAAGAGGTTATTGCAGCTATTATTGCCCTGCATCCTGGACTTGGCAAAAGAGATGTCCGCAACCACAGGGCTTCTCACCAGGGAAATGGATCAGAGAGCAGCTCTTCTGATGACGGGAAGTCTCACACGGAAGAGCCTAAGCGCTCCGAGAAAAAGTCTTCTATAGCAGCGGCATCTAAGCGTTTGCGTCCTTTTGGCGGAAACTCATTTGACGATTATTACGATACCGCGCTTGCTGATTTTCCAGCTCCAGCCAAGTTCTTTAAGTGGCTGGCAGTAAGTGTACTTGGACTGATTACAAAAATCTGGTTTAGATGGCGTTGGGACAATGACCAGCTCTTTATTGGCGATAAGACCCCTCGCGTTCTTATTATGAACCATCCAACGTTTTTGGATCCCATTGTTACTGTTGTCCACCTGCTTGTTCATGGTATCCCCGTGAGAACCATCTACAAGAGTGAGTTCAACAAATTCAAACCGCTTCAGTGGGCGCTTTCTAGACTGGGCGGTATCCCAGTAGATCGCGGAACTGCCGATATGAAGGCAATTCGTCGTGCAACTACGGCACTTTCTAGGGGAGAAATGCTTCTCATTTATCCTGAGGGTACCAGAGTCAGAAGCAACACTGAACGTGGAGAAACCCATGGCGGCTTTGCGCTTATCGCACAGCTTGCCAAGGTAGATGTTCAGCCACTAGCTATTATTGGTGCGCTTGATATTAAGAAAAAAGGTTCTCCTCTGGTTAAGCCTGTAAAGGTGTATCTTCGCGCTGGTCAGAAGGTTTCTTTTAGTGATCTGACTTCTACGAAGCGTAAAGATCAGGCAAAAGAGATGGAAGAAGTGGCCATGGAGAGGGTATACGAGCTAAGAGATGCAATGCTCAAAGAGCATCCCGGAAGGAATTAGTTCGTGCCTACTATTAGAATTGCTGACGAAGCAGGCGCTTGTTACGGCGTAGAAAGAGCACTTCAGATGGTCCAGCAGGCCGTCAAAGATGCTCATGCTCCCGTGCGCACCCTTGGTCCACTTATCCATAACCCTCGCGTTGTCACGTCTCTTAAAGACCAGGGCGTAGAGGTTGTTGATTCCGCTTCTGAAGCTGCAGGAAGTGCGCTATTGTTGCGCACACATGGTGTAACTCCTCAAGAGGAGCAGATTGCCAAGAACGGCTGTGTTGACGTACTTGACGCAACCTGTCCGTTTGTAAAGAAGGCTCACGGAGCTGCAGAACTTCTCGCCAAACAGGGCTATGCCGTGTACGTGGTAGGAGAGTCTGGACATCCTGAGGTAGAAGCTACGCTAGCTCACGTGCCAGGTTCTTTGGCTATTGACACCGTGGAAGAAGTTGCCGCTCAGGCGGACGCCATGAGAGCTGCAAAGAAGGTTGGTCTAGTGGTACAGACCACCATGAGCGCCGCTAAGCTCTCTGAAGTAGTTAACGCGGTACTTCCGCTTGTTGACGAGCTTCGCGTCATGAATACCATCTGCGAGGCTACTGCGGGCCATCAGGACTCGTGCATGAGGCTTGCAAAAGAGTCTGACGTCATGATTATTATTGGCGGCAGGATCTCTGCAAATACCACTCGTTTAGCAGAGATTTCTAAGCTCTATTGCCCCGCAACCTATCACATTGAAGGCGCTGATGAGCTGCAAGCTTCTTGGTTTGAGGGAGCAGAGCATATTGGTATTACCGCCGGCGCTTCTACGCCGGAAGCTCATATCAATGCAGTTAAATCAGCTATTGAGGAAATCGTAGGCGCCTAATATGGAACAGCGCGCAGACTACGGAAATACAAAATCTGGTGGACTTGGTGCGCTTATTGAGTCCGTTGCAGAGGGTAGTCCCGCGTGGAAGGCTGGCCTTGAACCCGGCATGATTATCGAGAAGGTCAATGGTGTAGTACCAAAAGACTTGATTGATTGGCGCTGGGAAGCCGACGGCTCAATCTGTGAGCTTGAAGTTTCTATTCCCGGTGATGATGAGCTCTATGAGTGCGTGCTTGAGCGAGAGTCCGGAGAAGACTGGGGCGTTGACTTTGTTGATGTGCTCTTTGACGGCATCAAGACCTG
>CAKAPZ010000137.1 GCA_916720015.1 uncultured Atopobium sp.
TCTCATTTACCTTTGTGTCTTTGCTGTTCTACTCGTGGATTTATCGAATTCTTCCCCGCCGACGCAAATACGATTACATCATTATTCACGGCGCCGGGCTTGATGGCACGCGACCAACTCCGCTGCTCGCAGGAAGGATTGATAAGGCACTTGAACTGTGGAACAAGCAGCAACAGCAAGGAAAGTTTGTTGCTTCTGGCGGTCAGGGTGCTGACGAAGTAGTCTCCGAAGCTCAGGCCATGCGGGACTATCTTCTGGAGAAGGGTGTTCCGGCCGACGCGATTCTCATGGAAGACAAGTCGACCACTACCTGGGAAAACTTGAAGAACTCGATAGCCGTAATCCGCGCCGACCGGACAACGAGCGGCGGCACCGACGCCGCAAGCGACGACGTGACGGCAAGCGACAGCGCGGGAGCCTGCGGCGACTTCACCACAGCAGTTGTAAGCAGCGACTTTCACGTTTTCAGGTGCGCTGAATACGCTCACAACCTGGGCATCAAGGCAGATGGAATCGGCTCGCACACCAAAGGTTGGTACTGGCCCACTGCGTTCATTCGCGAGTTTATCGCAATCACCAAAGCACACCTCTGGCCTTACCTGGTCATTGGCGGCATATACACGCTAATCAACGTGCTCAACTACGCATTCTTCTACCTGGGAATTGTGTAACTGCAGAGCATGGCACACATGGTGTAACTGGAAGATTTTTGTTCCTGGCTACAACGCGCCTGATTTCTGCAAAGAATCTGTGGATTTTGCCTAAAACCATCAAAGAATCGGTGGATTTGCCTGATTTTGTTAAAGAGTCGGTGACTCAAATACAGATTCTTTGCACTTTTTAGGCAAACTTTGAAATGTGTCCGAAGTTGGTTTCGCAAGCCCTTTCATGAACGCTCGCGTGGAGCCTGATTTTCTCGCCAAGTCTGAATGATTTGCTGGAAAAGTACGCCAAGTCTGAGCTATTTGCCGGTTTTTCTCGCCATGTCTGAGTGAATTTATTCAGACTTCATGCACCTTTCAGGCTCGTAATTCCAAGACACCGACGAAATTCGCAGTTTCAGCCCGCCGATGGAGCCACGACTCAGCGCAGAAACCATGTGTTATCTGCGCTAGTTCAAGCTAGAGCCGCAAAACCGTATATACTCGAATGAAACGTTATCTGGCGAGAAACCCATGGGCTTGGAACCCTCGCGGACTTGGCGCTCGCCGCCAGCCGGCGCCCAGCGCTCGCTGCACACCCGGCGCTCGCTGCAAGCCCGGCGCTCGCCGCGCCGTTGCCACCTACGACCAGGAAGGAAGCCTGATGGAGACATTTCAGTTTGTGCTCATCGTCTTGACCTGCGTCGCGGCTTCCTCGGTGATCGACAAGTTTGTCGACGTCTCCATCCCGGTAATCCAGGTGGTCATCGGTCTGCTGGTCGCGCTCATTTTGCCCAGCGTCCAGGAGGTGCACCTGGAATCCGAGCTCTTTATGCTAGTCTTCATTGCTCCGCTCCTCTTCAACGAGACAAGAGAAACCAACATTCGTGCACTTCTACTCAACCTAAACAGCATTTTGTCGCTGGCGATTGCGCTGGTAATTATCAGCGTGCTCTCGGTCGGCTACGCCCTCCATCTGATGGTCCCGTCAATCCCTCTAGCTGCGGCTTTTGCGCTCGCCTCGGCCCTGGGGCCAACCGACGCGGCAACCGTCACCGCGCTTAAATCCAACATCCACCTGACTCATCGCCAGCAAACGCTTCTCTCGGGAGAGTCTCTGATTAACGACGCATCTGGCGTTGTCGCGTTTCAGTTCTCTGTTGCGGCAGCGGTTACGGGCGCGTTCTCGCTGGTAGATGCCGCAGGGTCGTTTGCGGTGCTCTTTGTGGGCGGCATAGCCATGGGCGTTGTCACGGGCTTTGCGTTTTCTGCCGTAAATGCCATGCTTGGAAGGTTGGGCTACGAGGACACCGTCGCAAACGTGCTGTACGAGGTACTCACGCCGTTCCTTGTCTATCTTCTTGCCGAAACCTTTCACGTTTCTGGCGTTTTGGCTGTTGTAGCGGCAGGCTTAGTAATTGCCCTTCCTCGTAGGCAGAACAATAAAGCGCTGTTCGCACGGCAAAAACTGGTCTCGGATTCCACGTGGAAAGTCATCAGCTTCCTCATCAACGGCACGCTTTTTGTATTCCTGGGAATGGAGCTTCCGCTGGCCGTACTTCCGGGCACAAACGGCGGCTTGAATATCCTGCAAATTTTGGGCATCGTGGTCGCAATTACCCTGTTCATGCACGCAGTTCGCTTCGCGTGGCTCTACGCGCTGGAAACCCGCAAGCTCCACAAGGGCGGCCGACTTTGCACCGGTAAAGACGACGTGGATGACGAGAATGACTCCGCAGGTAGCAGCTCCAACGGCGAGAAACCCGACCAGCCGCTCGATGAACTGGGCTCGGAGCAAACCTCGGAGCAGATCGCTGAGCAGCCCAAACCCACGTGCGCCATAAAACCCATCTCAATCACGTCTGCCGAACTCATCAAGAACGTGCTGGTTACCACTATTGCGGGCGCAAAAGGTGCGGTAACGTTGTCGATTATCCTCACCTTGCCGCTGATAACTCAGTCCGGAACAGCGTTTCCGCAGAGGGATTTGCTGATCACCATCGCTGCCGGCGTTATTCTCGCCACGTTGCTTTTAGCGGACAATCTGTTGCCCGTGCTATCAAAGTCCCCTGAAGCAGACTCTGACCTGCCCGAACGTCTCCACAAGGGAGAGATTGCCGTTCTTGAGGCAACTCTCGGCGAGCTCAGGAGCATGTTGCAGTCGGAAAACGCCAAAGCAAAGTATCTACCTGCACTTCGTTTGACTATCACGCGCTATACCAACCGCTTGTTTGCCTCTCGTATCACTGTTCCTGGCTCAGGCGAACTTGTCAAAAAGCTGGTCCTTCACGAGACAGAAGTCCAGCAGAAATGCCTCGAGGAGCTACGCGAGCGTCATATTAAAACGCACAACCCCATTCCGTGGGATCAAATTGTCGATGATATTACTTCAATCCGCAGGTCAGTGGGCTATTACGGACCCATCGCAAACATTGCTGCAACAACAAACCACCGCTCACGTATTGCCGTTGCCCTTCACGAGCTTAAACTGGCAGCGCAACGCATCATCGACGGCGAAATCAGACACCTAGAAGACGCAGACCAGTCCTACTACCAGGCGTGTTTATACGCGCTTGAGATGGAGTACGCGGAGCTCGATGACCTGGAGCGCATTGCAAACG
>CAKAPZ010000138.1 GCA_916720015.1 uncultured Atopobium sp.
AGTTAATCATGAGCTTCATATCAGCTGGCGAGAAACCCATCTGCTCGTAAAACTTCATCAACATGATGATGGACTCTGCATCGGCAGCTGGATCAGAGGCTCCAAGCCACTCGACACCTACCTGGTGGAACTGGCGCAGACGGCCTTTCTGAGGACGCTCTCCCCTGAACATTGACTCAGCATACCAAAGTTTTGCAGGAGTTCCTCCTTGTGGCACAAAGTTGTGCTCAACGGCAGCACGGACCACACCAGCAGTTCCCTCAGGACGCATAGCCATACGCTGACGAGGCTTAAGACCGGACTCGTTGCCGGCAGCTAGCAAATCATCAAGTAGCGCGCCTGAAAAAACGCGGAACATCTCTTTACGTACCACATCAGTTGACTCACCAATGCCGTGTACAAACGTATCTACCTGCTCAAGTGCAGGAGTCTCAATGCGGTCAAAGCCATAAGTACCAAACAGATGGCGGGCAACATCTTGCATATGCTCCCAAGAGCGCATATAGCCGCCGTAAAGATCTTCGGTACCTTGAATTCTCTGACCCATGAATCCTCCTTGTTACAAACATAGACGCTTCTAGTTTACCCATGAGAGACAGCTCTGGCGCAGAAAAGCTTTTATAACTTTTGAAACCTATGAAAAAATCCGATTATTTTCTAGAAAACGTGAAAAAGTGCGTATGTGAGGGTTGCTTTTTAATTCCTACCATTTAGTATGAATTAGCGGATTTTGGGGTATGACAAAAACATCGGTGACATTGGTGTTTGTCTTTGTCACAAAACCGCACTAGCACAAAGGTTTTGCTCGTCCTAGAGCTTCCCAAACTTGCTAGTCACAAACGTATCACGTGCTTGCACGTAGAGATATTTGGAGAGAGATTTATGGCAACTGAGCTACTCCGTGTGAACGGAATTTCTGCAGGTACCGAGGAGAAATCCATCCTGCATTCAATTGATCTGAGCATTGGTGATGGCCAGGCTCATGTTCTGATGGGACCTAACGGCGCAGGTAAATCAACACTTGGCCGCGTCATTATGGGTGATCCTACCTATAAGATTACCGATGGTTCCCTTATCTTTAATGGCGAGGATGTAACTGAGCTTGCTGCAGATAAGCGCTCACTTGCAGGTATCTTCCTCTCCTATCAGGCACCTGTTGAGGTTCCTGGTGTTCCTCTTTATTCATTCCTGCGTACCATTACGCAAATGCGCCCCGAGCTTAAGATGACCGCTCGTCAGTTCCGTCAGCGTGTTGGTCAGATTTCTGATCAGCTTGAGCTTGACCAGGGTTTCTTGATGCGTGAGCTTAACGTTGGCTTCTCTGGTGGCGAGAAGAAAAAGGTTGAGATGCTCCAGCTTCTGCTGCTTCAGCCTAAACTTGCCATTCTCGACGAGACCGACTCCGGCCTGGACGTTGACGCACTCTCCGTTGTTTCAAAGGGTATTCAGGCTTATCGCGAGACCTGTGACGGCTCGCTGCTCATCATTACTCACAACACCCGCATTCTTGAGCGCCTTGAGATTGACCGTACTCACGTTATGGTTAAGGGTCACCTGGTAGCAGACGGTCCTGCTGACCTCATCAATCAGATTGACCACGAGGGCTTTGAGCGTTTTGAGAACCAGACTGATGAGGGTGGTGCTAACTAGTGAGCGAGAAGAAGCGATCTGAGGTCGCTGACGTAGACCGCTCGCTCTACGACTTCACCAAGTCCGAAGAGGGTTACGAGCGCTACGATGATGGCCTTACGCCAGAAATTGTCCGTGCTATTTCCGAGAAAAAAGAAGAGCCCGAGTGGATGCTCCAGATGAGGTTGTCGGCCCTGGAAACCTATCACCAGCGCCAGATGGCTACCAACTGGGGACCTTCTATTGCAGGTCTGGATTTGAACCATATCTCCACGTATGTCTCGCCAAAGACTCAGCAGGCAAATAGCTGGGACGACGTACCTGAGGATATTAGGGATACCTTTGATCGTCTGGGCATTCCACAGGCAGAAGCAGAGAGCCTTGCTGGTGTTGGTGCTCAATACGATTCCGAGATTGTCTATCACAACATGCGTGAGGAAGTTGCTGAGCAGGGCGTTATTTACACCACCATTGAGGATGCTCTGCACGATCCGCAGTGGGAGCCCGTTGTTAAAGAGTACTTTGGCAAGCTGATTCCTCCTTCAGACCACAAGTTTGCGGCTCTGCACTATGCCGTGTGGTCTGGCGGTTCTTTTGTGTATGTTCCCAAGAATGTCACTCTGGACTACCCACTTCAGAGCTACTTTAGGTTGAATGCTCAGGGCGCTGGCCAGTTTGAGCACACACTTATTATTGTTGAGGAAGGCGCTGACCTGCACTTTATTGAGGGTTGCTCCGCACCTAAGTACTATGCAGCAAACCTTCACGCAGGAGCTGTTGAGCTCTTTGTTAAAGACGGCGCTCGTCTGCGTTACTCGACCATCGAAAACTGGTCCAAGAACATGTACAACCTCAACACCAAGCGTGCCATCATTGGTAGCAACGCAAAGATGGAGTGGGTCTCGGGCTCTTTTGGTAGCCACGTTTCCTACCTCTACCCTTCTACCATCATGAACGGCGATTCCTCTAACTGCGAATTTACCGGTATCACCTTTGCAGGTGCTACACAGGACCTGGATACAGGCTGCAAGGTGATTATCAACGGCTCCAATAACTCGGCAAACGTTGACACTAAATCCATCTCCAAGGATGGCGGCGTCAATACCTTCCGCTCTGCAGTTACCGTTGGTCGCAAGGCAGAAAACGCCCGCGTGGCGTTCTCTTGCCAGTCACTGATGCTGGATAACATCAGCCGTTCCGACACCATCCCAGAGATGGATGTTCGCAATGCGACTGCTCAGATTGGCCATGAGGCAACTATTGGCCGCATTTCTGACGACACCGTTTTGTACCTGATGAGCCGTGGTTGCTCTGAGGCTGAGGCTCGCACCATGGTAGTCAACGGATTTGCAAACCCTGTCTCAAAGGAACTCCCTATGGAGTATGCCGTTGAGATGAACAATCTAATCAAACTTGAGATGGAAGGAGCGATTGGCTAATGGATAACGTTTTGATTAATCGCGCCAACGTTCCTGCAGCTCAGACATGGAACCGTCTACGCGCTAACTCTTTGTCAGTTTCCGTTCCTAATCACGCTGATGCAGGCAAAGTGTACCTGCCTCTGCCTCGCCTTTTTGAGCGCATTGAGTGTGGAATGGGCCAAGAGGTTACTGACTACGT
>CAKAPZ010000139.1 GCA_916720015.1 uncultured Atopobium sp.
TTTTGCAGCAGTCTTAAAGCCGTTTGAGAACTCATCTACCTGCGTGTTAATGATGTCATGCCAGTGGTCGTAGCGCTTTACAATGCGAAGGCGAGAAAGCAGCCTTAAGCCCCAGTTGCCCACCGTCTTTACCATTTTAGGAAGCAGGCAGATGGCCAAGATGACAGCAACCATCACAATCTTTGCGCCAAATAAAATAACACCAATGACGGTAACGTCACCAAATTGCTCGTAGAAGTAATTTGCCCTAAAAATAAGCATCAGAGCTGCAAAGATGCCCTCGCCCGCCTCGTACATAACAAAGCGTGTGAACTGCAGAGCTCCTGCTTGACCCACGGAAATACCTGCACGAGTGAGGCGATAAATCTGAGCAGGAGCAGCTCCTGCACCGTTTGGCGTAAGGTTCATGAAGAAGATGCCCGACGCCTCAACGCTCATCAGATCACGGACACCAACAGGACTCTCGGGGTCTGTAATGACTGAAATTACATAGGCGAGAATACCCAGAAGATAGTAAACAAAGTAACAAAGAGCGCCAGCAATGAGCCATCCAGTATCTACGTCAGCCAGAGCAACAACAAACTCATCAAACTGACCAGAGAAAACAATATAGAGAGCGTACAGTATTACTACCGCAAAGAGAAAGAGGATGCTCTTTCTAACTTGACCAAAGCTTTCTTTTGCCTCTTCTACCTGCTCAGATGAAGAAGTTGGAGCAACACTAATCTTAGGCTTTTTGGTTGAAACACCCTTAACGGTTGTAGATCCAATCTTCACCGTTACCTTCGGTGTAGATGAGGGGTGCTCGGTTTCAGACGCGCCATCTGGGCGATCCATGGGCACCTCCTTGGACTCTGGATCACAATACGTGTACAGAAACAACACTCTTTGCAGGTAAACGATGCAACCTCAGAGGGTTTCTCGCTAACTACCTGTGAATCATTTTACATGAACCGTTCAAGTATACTCTTGTCGGCCTCAATAATGCCACCGCCACAAACTTCCTGGCCATCGTACAAAACCGCCGATTGACCTGCTGCAACAGTCTTTACTGGCTGGTCAAATTCAATAAATCCACATTGATTATCTGTGAGCGTAAACGTTACGGGAACCAGCGCGCCTGTGTGACGAGTTCTGACCACATACCTGCCATTAGCTGCAGGTTCTCCAGAAATCCAGTGCATGTCCGAGAGCTCCATGCGACAAGTCCAGAGCGCAGAACAGTTGAGGTCAGAGGTTACGTAGACCACATTCTTAAGCGTGTCGGTTGCTACTACATAGCGAGCAGGGCCTCCACCGATGTTAAGGCCTTTTCTCTGACCAACGGTAAAGAGAAATGCTCCATCGTGGGTGCCAAGAACCTTGCCTGTCTCCCACTCAATGACGTCGCCCTGCTTTTTCTGAAAAGAATCCAGCAAAAACGTGCGCAGACCAACCGGACCAATAAAGCAAATACCATCGGAATCTGGTTTAGTTTCTATACCCAGACCTCGCTCTGCACACATGGCACGAACCTCTGTCTTGGTGGCAATGTGTCCAATAGGAAAAAGCGTGCGTTCAAACAAATGACCTGGTACACGCCATAGGAAGTAGGTCTGATCCTTATGAGCATCTGCGGCACGCAAAAGTTTTTTGGTGCCCGGGACGTTCTGTGCGTAGTGACCCGTTGCAACAAAATCGGCACCCTCAGCAAAAGCACGTTCTGCAAAGGTACCAAACTTGACCGTCTGATTGCACATAACGTCTGGGTTAGGCGTACGGCCGTGCTCATAGGCATCAAGCAGGTAATCTACAACGGTAGCCTTATACTCGGCCTCACAGTCCCACACGTCCAAATCAATGCCCAGCGTTACGCAGACGCGCTCGGCATCAGCCAAGTCATCTGCCCAGGGGCACTTAAAGCCTGGCAAGTCCTTTGACCAGTTACGCATATAGATAGCCTTGACGTTGTAGCCCGCCTCAAGAAGCAAAGCCGCGGAAAGCGCTGAGTCAACACCGCCACTCATGCCAAGGTAAACTAATTCTCCCATGTCACTCCTACGCGAGCAGATTCCTGCTTGACGGCCTCGACGATTGCCCAAGCTGCGTACAAGATGTCGTCTTCTGTGGTAGTTCTTCCAAGCGTTAACCTGAGACTTCCCGCTGCTACTTCTCGCGGCGCGCCAATTGCCTCAAGCACGTGAGATATTTGCATCTTTGATGCGGCGCAGGCAGAGCCCGTTCCCACCGACACACCCAGGCGTTCCAGTAGAATGACCAGACGGCGAGCCTCAAGTCCCGGGAAAGAAACATGCAAGAGGTTAGGAAGCCTTAGCTTGGCGTTCTTTGGCCCCGAGACAATCATCTGTGGAAACTCTGTGCAAAGCAGCTTCTGTAGCTGATCTCTGAGGCGAGAAAGGCGTTTTGTCTCGTCAGCACGAGTCTCATCAGCAAGCGCTAAGGCACACGCAAATCCAATGACGCCCGCAACGTTCTCCGTACCTGAGCGTACGCCGCCTTCTTGACCGCCGCCCAATACCAGCGGCCTCAAGCGCACATCATCGGAGGCCCACAAGAGGCCCACCTGCTTTGGACCGGAAAGCTTTGCTGCGGAAAGCGTCAACATATCCACGCCCAAAGACGACACGTTAACGCTCAAATATGCCGCCGCCTGAGAAGCGTCTACGTGCAAATGCAGCGGACGAGTCTCCCCTGCCGCAAGCCTGCGCGAGCGCTCCTTGGCAAGCACCTGCGAAATCTCTCGGATAGGCTGAATGGTGCCAATCTCCCCGTTTGCAAGCTCAATGGATACCAGCTCGGTCTCTGGCTTGAGCGCTTTTGCAACGCGCTCTGGATCCACACGACCGTCTGCCTCTACGCGTAGTGTCTTGTGCGAGAAAATCCCAGCACACGCAAGAACGCTCTCGTGCTCAATGGCGTCCACAATAACGTGTGCGTCTTCCGAAACCGTTGCAAACGCCAGGTTGTTGGCCTCTGTAGCACCTGCTGTGAGTACTACGTTTCCTGGACGAGCACCAATGGCATGCGCCAAGACAGCGCGGGCACGTTCTACCTCGTCACGAACCTGGCGAGACAGAGCATACGGTGCTGAAGGGTTGTAGAACTTCTCCGTAAAGTACGGAAACATTGCATCAACTACACGTGGATCCATAGGTGTAGCTGCGGCAAAGTCCAGGTACACGTTGCCTGTTGGATGTTCTGGTTTTGCAGAAGGCATGTGCATTACAAATCCTTTGGGTTTCTCGCGGT
>CAKAPZ010000140.1 GCA_916720015.1 uncultured Atopobium sp.
CGTGCTATTAAATTTATCGATAAAACAACCGCTGCGTTTCTTTGCGTTGTTTTGCCCAATAATCAGGACCCTATGGAGTTTCTCGCCGAATCTGGTGCAGAAAAACTGCGTCCTATCTTAGACTCTGCTCGTCCACTCATGGACTTTGTCTTTGATGCCACAACCGCGCAGTTTGACTTATCTGTGCCTGGTGGCCGAGTCAAGGCGCTTGAGGCTCTAGCATCCTTATTGGCTCCGCTCAAGACATCAGTACTTCTGAGCGAGTATGCACTTCGTGTATCTGACCTGCTTCATATTGATGTTGAGGAAGCAAAACGCGCAATTAAAGCTGCGCCTATTCAAGACGATGCTATGGATTCTCGTACTTCAAAGGCAGCACGTAAACAGCCTCAGAAGAGTGCGGCCAACTCTTCGTACAACTCAACTTCCAAGGCTCCAACGTATACTGACGGTCCTTCATACGAAGATGTCCCACTGTATGACGAGGTTCCGCCATATGACGAGGCATCTTCGTATGGTGTTCCTGCTGATGCTTACGTTTCGCGCGGTTCGCAGGGGCTTTCCGCGGAAGACCGCAGACAGGTCAACTCAGAACTTGAGCTTTTAAGCGCTATGGCAACAAATCTGTCCTTGGTGCGAGAGTATCAAGACCGCATTGCAGACTTTGTGTGGGCTGATGCTCGCCATCAAACCATGGCATGGGCAATGCTTGCTACTCCAGAGGGAGCTACACCAGCGCAGGTAGTTGCTGCAGCTGCGGCTGTCGAACCAAATGCGGCAGCTATTCTTTCGTCTGGACGCGTGATATCTGAGGGCAACTCCGATACACGCCGCTCACTTGAGTTTATTGTTGATACTGTTGACTACTACTCAGTGCAGCGCAAATTGCGAGAAATTCGTTCTAATTTACGCTCCAGTTCTTATGCAGGGGAGTCTTCTGACGGAACTCTAGCAGAAGAGCAGCTTGCCGCTGCACAAGCACTTCAGACGCGAGCGTTGGAGTTAGGCAAGAGACTTACTTCAGGGCAATAAAAATACTCATTTTATGAGGATGCTACTCATCTAATTTTTTATAAATTAAAATGAGTAGTTTGATTAGGTAGAGAAACTTTTGGGTATAAAGATTTGCGCTAATCTATCGAAAGGATATTTGTGGCTGCAAAAAAGGCAAATGACGAGGTCAAACTCTCAGATGAGCTTACTAAAATTGTTGATGATCTGGTAAGTTCTTCAAAGTCTAACGGTAGTATCAGCGAAGACGATATTCAGGTTGCCATTCGTGACGTTGACGTTAACGATGATGAGCTTTCTGACCTGTATGATTCGCTGCGTGTTAAAGGTGTTGAGATTACTACCGCATCTGAAGCAACCGTTTCTTTCGCCATTGAAGATGACGCCGTAGAGGACGATTTTTCATCCGATGATGACTTGGACGATTCATCCGATTTTGATGATGAAGATGATGAAGATTTTGATGCCGTAAATGAGGCGCGCGAGGTCAAAGAGGCTCTCCGCTCTGTTTCTAAGGCAAAAGTCTCCAAGCCAAAACGTTCTTCTCGCGCTCGTGCTCGCCGTTCAGATACCACTACGGTTATGCTTACCGGCGATCCTGTCCGCATGTATCTTAAAGAGATTGGTAAGGTTGACCTGCTTACTGCATCAGAAGAGGTTCACCTTGCTATGAAGATTGAGGCAGGTACTGCAGCTTCTCAGAAGCTGGAGGACTTTGAGGATGGCCTCATCGAGCTTAACCGCGCAGAGCAGCGCCGCCTTATGCGTATTGAGTCTGTAGGACTTGACGCTAAGCAGCAGCTTATTTCTGCAAACCTTCGTCTTGTTGTCTCAATTGCAAAGCGCTATGTTGGCCGCGGTATGCTGTTCCTTGACCTTATCCAGGAAGGTAACCTTGGCCTTATTCGTGCTGTCGAGAAGTTCGATTACACCAAGGGCTTTAAGTTCTCAACGTATGCTACCTGGTGGATTCGTCAGGCAATTACCCGTGCTATTGCAGACCAGGCACGTACCATTCGTATTCCTGTCCACATGGTAGAGACAATCAACAAGCTGATCCGTGTTCAGCGTCAGCTTCTGCAAGATCTTGGTAGAGATCCTACCCCAGAAGAGATTGGCGCAGAAATGGGTATGTCTCCTGATCGCGTTCGCGAAATCCAGAAGATTAGCCAGGAGCCTGTCTCTCTTGAGACGCCTATTGGTGAAGAAGAAGATTCGCAGCTTGGAGACTTTATTGAGGATTCTTCAGCTGTTGCTCCACCAGATGCAGCTTCTGATTCAATGCTTCGTGAGCAGCTTGAGCAGGTTCTTGACGGCCTTGCTGATCGTGAGCGTAAGGTTATTAAGTTCCGCTTTGGTCTTGAGGACGGTCATCCTCGTACCCTTGAAGAGGTAGGCAAGGAGTTTGGCGTTACGCGTGAGCGTATTCGTCAGATTGAGTCCAAGACCTTGGCAAAGCTTCGTCATCCTTCTAGATCCGGTCGTCTTAAGGACTACATGGAGGAGTAGCTTCTTGGTTTAGGTATGCGAAAGATTGTGCAAGAGGAATTTGAATAAATTTTTTCTAAATAATGCTTGCATGGTTTGGAATGTCTCTCTATACTTAAACACCGCTGAGAAGCACACATATTCCCCGATGGCGCAGCGGTAGCGCAGCTGACTGTTAATCAGCGTGTCGCAGGTTCAAATCCTGCTCGGGGAGCCAGAATTTTCAAGACCAGGCAATGCCTGGTCTTTTTTTGTAAAAGTGCTGTCCTGCTTTTCTCGTATTAGCAGTAGATTTTTATTCACAGATTTGAAGCGGACGATTTTCTCGATAACTTGGCCATTTGACCGCTTTTTCTTTATTTATCCTCAAAAACTTCAAAATTGATACCGTAAAAGGTACAAAACATAACGCTTACGGTATTTCTACAACCGTTGAGCGACATCTCACAAAGAGCTGTGATGAGATTTGTTAACGTACTCATTAAGGTCAGTGTTATGCAAAAGGCATAACAAATGAGAAAGGTCACTACTATGGATGTGTCTCGTCGCAGTTTTCTAAAGTTCTGTGGTCTAGGCGTTCTTAGCGTTGGTGGATCTAGCGTTCTTGCAGCTTGCGCACCTAGCGAGAAAAAAGAGGAAGGCGCTAAAGGTGCAAAGGTAGAGAACAAGGATAAGCCTGTTGTCTTCTT
>CAKAPZ010000141.1 GCA_916720015.1 uncultured Atopobium sp.
TTACAAATTACTGAGCCTTCTTACGAAGTCTACGAGCACGGTTTGCAAGATTGCGGACCGTGCTTTCCATTCCATGAGGAACGTAGACCAGCGATTCTAAGTCTTCTGGAAGGTAGTCAACAAGACTGACAGGCTCTGTGGGTGTGAAATCTGCTGGTACAGGACCTGGAGCAATCAGGTAGGCATGAACCTTAGCGCCTTGAGCACCAAGTTTTTGTTCGTACTCACTAGGAACATCGTGAGGAAAATCGGTCTGAGCATCTCGCGTTTGCCAAATAAAGTTGTAACCTGCAACTTCAACTTGCTCAAGAGAAAAATCATAAAGTGGCTGGCTGTCTGTTTTAAGACGAACAACGCCCTCTTTAGTTAAAACATTTCTATACTGCATAAGACGCTCAGCATCGGTGAGGCGCAGCTTTGCTTGTCTAATCCTAGGAAATGGAGCAGGGAAGTTGAGATAGATTACAGAGACTTCTTTTGGCGAGAAGTACTCATCAATCTTCATACCAGTACCAGGAACTACGATGGCGTTAGGTATTCCTGCTTCATAGATTGTTTTTGCAGCGTATGAAATGCAGATAGGTTCTGTATCAATGGCTACAAAAAGCACGTCAGGATTTGCCTTAGCTTGAGCAGCAGTAAAAGATCCCTTGCCGCAGCCAAGGTCTACACGGACCTCGGAATAGGGGGTATGTCCCTGAGCAGTAATTGGCGCACACGCAGAAGCCCATATACCTTTCAACGCCTCTGGGTGAGGCTCAATGACGCTGGAATAAGCCTCTAGGCGCTCTTCCAGAACAAAGTTTTTAGGCAAACGTGCATGTAGTGCGCGCAAAGTAACTCCTCAAAAGCAGGCAAAATCAGCGTTTCTTTACAGAAGCTGATCAAGCGTTTCTCCGTACGAAGGTAGGAATTCTGTCATAAAATCGCGCACTTCTGGAAGAGAATCTGCTAAATCTTCAACAACTCCACGAGTTGAGGCTTCAGCGGTAATAAATTCTGAGTTTCCAGACTGAGCCTCCTCAATACACTTAATGAGTGCTGCAATCTTATCTGCAGCTTTAATAAGCTTTCTAAGATAAGCTTCACTCTCTGAAGCCTCAGCGCTGTGAGTAAGCACCTGAGCATAGGCATCTTGCAGGTCTTCTGGCAGTGTGGAGAGAATGGTTTTCTCGGCACGAGCCTCTACCTGATGATATGCATCTCTAATCTCTGCATTAGCATACTTTACAGGCGTGGGCATGTCTCCGGTGATAATCTCTGATGCATCGTGATACATACCAATAAGAGCTGCACGATCTGCGTCAAGATTTCTGTGATAGCGCACATTTGCAATAGTTGCGAGGCAGTGAGAAATAACGGCCACGTCAAGGGCGTGTTCAGCAAGGCTTTCTGAGCGAGAATTGCGCATAAGCGACCAGCGCTCAATGTAGCGCATGCGAGAAATAAGTGCAAAAAAGCTGGACTGCGACGAAGAATTCTGAGACATTGCCCCTCCTTAATTTGTTTTCTCAACCTTACCACGGATACCGGACAAAAACTGTTTTGACACAACTATGCAATGTAGTCATAGCAAATATGAAGTAATCAAATACTTTAGATGTTTATATGAAATTATTGATATCTGAACATCCGTTCATGGGTATTTTTGCTCCGCTTACCGGCAACCATAGCTAACTTATTCCAAAGAAGTTAACCCGGGCTTACTATGCAAGTAAACCTCGTCCGTTTAAAAGAAGTGAGCGGACAACAAAGGAAGGATGGGAAACATGAGTAAGTATGCTTTTGTAGGCGGCAAGCTCGTTGACGGTACTGGTGCTGCACCGGTCGAGGACTCCCTTGTCCTTATCGATGAAGACAAGATTACCTATGCTGGTCCTCGTAAAGAGGTCCCAGAGGGATATGAGGTACGTGACGCATCTGGCCATACCGTAATGCCTGGTCTTGTTGATACACACCTGCACTTCTCCGGCAACCTGACCGACAACGATAACGACTGGGTTATCGAGTCCGTTGCTCAGAAGCAGGCATGCGCAGTCAAGCAGGCTTATGACGCTCTTACCCACGGCCTTACCACTGTCGTTGAGATTGGCCGCAATGGTATTGCTATCCGCGACCTCGTTAACATGGGCATTATGCAGGGTCCTCGTATCTTTGCTACCGGCCTTGGCCTTTGCCGCGTTGCTGGTCACGGTGACTCTCACCACCTGCCACTGCAGATTTCCAAGGACGGACACCCTTGGGGCGACCAGGTAGACGGTCCATGGGAGCTTCGTAAGGCAATTCGTCGTCGTCTCCGTGAAGAGCCAGATGGCATCAAGATCTGGGCAACCGGTGGCGGCATTTGGCGCTGGGACTCCGACCGTCTGCAGCTCTTCTGCACCGAGGAGATCAAGGCAATTGCTGACGAGTGCGCACTGGTAGGCATTCCTCTGTACGCTCACTCCTACAATAACTTTGACGCTGCATATGACTGCGTCCGCTTTGGTTGCAAGCAGCTCATTCACGGCTTTGAGCTTGACGAGCGTACCATGAAGCTTATGGCAGAGCAGGGAACATACTTCACTCCAACCATCGGCTTCCTGCCAACTTGGTACGGAACTTATCCACCAGACTGGACTCCAGAGCTTGACGCATTCCCAGGCGAGACTGTTGTCGAGAAGGGCCTTGCACGCACCTACGCTAACCTGCGTAAGGCTTATGATATGGGTATCACCATTACCATCGGCTCTGACTCCTTCAGCTTTGTCACTCCTTACGGCTACGTCACCATCGATGAGATGTATGACTTTGTCGAGAAGGTTGGCATCTCCATCCTTGATACTGTTGCAGCTGCTACTTACAACGGCGCAAAGATGCTTGGCAAGGAGAACGAGTTTGGTGCTGTCAAGGAAGGCCTCTCCGCTGATATCCTTGTAGTCAAGGGCGACGTTGCTAACAACATCCGCGACCTCACGCCTGAGAACATGGACGTCATCATGAAGGAAGGCAAGATTATTGATCGCGGTAGCTTCTAAGCTTCCAGCTCGATAATTTGTAACGCGAAGGTTGGGCCCTGACTCACTTAAGCGTCAGGGCCCACTTTTACAAACAAGAAGTTTATTCTTTGATATAAAAGTTTGACATTTGATAGGAGCTCACTATGTCTGAACCAAAGCAGGTGAAAATTGTGCTGCTTACCGGCT
>CAKAPZ010000142.1 GCA_916720015.1 uncultured Atopobium sp.
GTAAAGTTCAGAATGTTCATGATTGGCGTGGTGAACAGCGAGATGTAGAGCGCATACGTAGCCAGGTCAATGGCTTGCATCTGACCCTGAGCAATCATCCAACCGCCCAAAACCAACACGACAGTGTTCAAAACGCCCATCATGCCAGAGATGGCAGCTTGATACCTACCCATGGCCTGGTACATGTTGGCCTTGGAGTCTAAGTATGCCGAGTTGCTTGCCCTGAATTTCTTGCGCTCGTGATCTTCTGCCGCAAAACCCTTAACCACACGAATACCAGAAAGTGAGTCTTCTAGCTGGGTATTTACGTCGGAAATGCGCATGCGGTTCTCTTTAAAAATACCACGCATGTGCACGTTGGCAAAGAAATTGAACATTACTAGCACAGCAGCAATTCCGGCGAGCACCAGCGTAAGAGGCACATTGATAAACGTCAGAATAACAAAAGAACCAGCAATCTCGAGCAAGCCAATAATCAAATACTCAGGGCCGTGGTGCGCCGTCTCGGAAATGTCAAACAAGTCAGATACCAGGCGACTCATCAGATCACCCGTCTTGTGGCGATCATAATACGAGAAACTCATGCGCTCGTATGCGTCAAACAGGTCTTCTCGCATCTTGCTTTCCATGCGGGCGCCCATGATGTGTCCCCAGCTAATAACAAAGTAGCGGCACAGAAAGTGGACAAAATACATCACGACAAGGCCGACGGCAATAAATACCAGGCTGCCAAGGATGGCATCTTTACCCTGCGTAAACAGTCCCTTTGTGAGCAATCGTAGAATTTGAGGGAACGCCAGCTCGATGCAAGCCAAAATGATGGCGCAGATAGTGTCCAGAATGAACAGGTGCTTTTGCGGAGCGTAATAAGAAAGAAAACTGGCAAACAGCGATTTTCGATGTTTGCCAGGGGCGTTGTTACCAGGTACAGGGCGAGAAGAACGGTCAAGCATGCGTAATTACTCCATAGGCAATCGGTGTGAAATTGAATCGCAGATAAGAGCTCCAATGATAGTCTTCGCATCCTCGATTTTGCCATCGAGAACAGCATCTACCAGCTCAGATAGTGGAACAAGATCCACGTTAATAAATTCGTCGGCATCTGGGTCTGACCCCTCAAAGGTCAGCTCAGTTGCCATGTAGAGGTGGATAAGCTCGTCAGTAAAACCATCGGAAGTAGCGGTGGTGGTGAGAAAAGCCATCTTTCCCGCCTTCATTCCTGTCTCTTCCAGCAGCTCACGATGAGCACAATCCAAAGGATCCTCACCTGAATCAAGCTTTCCTGCAGGTAGCTCAACTGTTACACGACCAAGCGCGGTTCGATACTGACGAACCAGGCAAATTCTTCCCTCATCGGTCAGCGCAACAATAGCAACAGCTCCTGGATGACGTACAACATCGCGAAGAGCAGTGCGTCCGTCAGGAAGAGAAACACGAAGACGATTCACGTCAAAAATGCGACCAACCCAAACGGTATCTTCGGAGAGAGGCTTTTCTTCTAGAGAGGCATCACGGGCATCTTCCGTACCTGCAACGAAGCTGCGTTTTTTCGGCTCACCTGAATGATGATAGGCAGCATCACCCACAGCAACACGCTCGCCGTCGTAGGTAAGCGAATTAACCGCTGAGTGCAAATCATTGCGAGCAGAGTCAAATACCTCTGGAGTTACCTGCATGTCAGCATCAAGAATCTCTGGCTCAGCAGGCTGCATATCATCAAACACGTCGTTGAACTGAGCGCTGCCCTGATTGCTGTTCCAAGCACCATCCTGCACGTTGGTTTTCTCGTCGTTTTGATTTGCCATAACCACTAACCTCAATTATTTTTCTGGACGACCTTGAAGAGCTTTGAGTCCAATATCGTGCCTGAGCTGCTTACCTTCAAAGTTGATCAGATCACAGGCCTCGTATGCGCGGGCGCGAGCCTCCTCAAAAGTTGGAGCAAGCGCGGTGACGTTGAGCACGCGACCACCGGCGGTAACAATCTTTCCATCTTCGGTCCGAGCAGTTCCTGCGTGATAGACAGAGACGCCTTCAAGCTGCTGAGCAGCCTCGATGCCGGTAATCTCCTTGCCCTTCTCGTAAGAGCCGGGATATCCAGCGCTTGCCAGAACAACAGAAACAGCGACTGTATCAGACCAGGAAACCTGCTGATGACGGAGGGTGCTGTTGTCACAAGCCATCAAAATTGAAACCAAATCTCCCTCAAGGCGAGGCAGAACTACCTGAGTCTCTGGATCTCCAAAGCGAGCGTTGAACTCAAGAACCTTAGGACCATCTTTGGTCAGCATAAATCCGCCGTAAAGGCAGCCGGAATAGTTAATGCCCTCTTTTTTGAGCTGGTCAACAACGCGCTGCTCAATGGCAATCATCTGAGAAAGCTCTTCGTCAGTCACAAAAGGAACAGGAGAATAGACGCCCATGCCACCAGTGTTGGGACCCTTATCGTCGTCGTAAGCGCGCTTGTGATCCTGTGCTGTTGCCAGCGGAACAACGTACGTTCCATCAGTCAACGCAAGCAGCGAGCACTCTGATCCCTCAAGGAACTCCTCGACAACAACGGTTGCTCCCGCATCACCAAAATGGCCCGAGAAACACTCGCGAACGCCCTCAAGGGCCTGCTCAAGCTCAGTTGCAACAATTACACCTTTACCTGCGGCAAGACCGTCTGCTTTAACAACTACAGGAGCGCCAATCTGGTTAACATACGCCTCACAAGACGCTTGATCGGTAAAAGACTTCCATGCAGCAGTTGGAACGTTTGCTCGCTCCATAACGCCCTTGGCAAACGCCTTTGAGCCTTCCATCTGCGCTGCATTCTGGTTAGGGCCAAAGCATGCAATACCGGCCTGACGGACGGCATCTGCAACACCCACAACAAGAGGTGCCTCAGGGCCAATGACTACCAGGCCAATGCCTTTTTCCTTGGCAAACGCGACAACCTCATCAGGGTTATTTTGATCAATGGGAGCAACCTCTGCCTGAGCAGCCATGCCACCATTGCCTGGAGCAACGTAAATTTTTCCTGCGCGCGAAGACTCCTGCAGCTTTGTCAGGAGCGCGTGCTCGCGACCGCCCGCACCAAGCAACAAAATATCAACGGTGTCATTCATAAGTACTCCAGCCTTCTGATACAACGCCTTTGGGATACAAGCAACGCCAACAG
>CAKAPZ010000143.1 GCA_916720015.1 uncultured Atopobium sp.
CGTACGCTTTCTGTAACTTGTCAGCGTTCGTCTTTTAGACTTAATACTCTTTCTGCTCATGACTGGGCTCAATTCCCAGAGTTTGATCTTGAGAAAACCTGCGAGCTCCCAAGCCAGCTTTTATCAACTATGGTTGATAAGGTGTACCGCGTAACTTCTAAGGAAGCTTCTCGTCCTATTCTTCAGGGAATTTCTCTCACTGTTGAGGACAATACTATTCGTCTTGTTGCTACTGACTCATTCCGTCTTGCCGTTTGTGATTCCAACACAGATACTCCAGCAGGTGAGTCTTTTACTGCAATTATCTCTGGTGAAGTGTTCCATGACGTTCTTTCCATGCGTAGCATGACTGAGAAGGTTTTGATTGGTACTACGGACAATCAGGTAGTCTTCCAGTTTGGAAATACCACTCACATCTCTCGTAAGATTGAAGGTCATTTCCCTGACTATAAGCAGCTACTTCCTACGTCTTGTACTGCTTCAGTTGATATCAACGTTGAAGATTTCTCTGCAGCCCTGAAGCGCGTCTCTGTTATTGCGCTAGCAAATCCTTCAGTTCGTTTTGATGTTGACGCCGATGGTAAAGAAGTTAAGCTCTCTGCATCCTCACCAGATCAGGGTGAGTCTTCCGAGCATATTGAAGCTCAGATTGAGGGAGATTCTCTTTCAATTGCTTTGAATTATCACTATGTCTTTGATTGTGTAAACGCTGCTCCTTCTAAGGATCTTCTGCGCCTTGAGCTTCAAGGTCCTTCTCAGCCAGCTATTTTCAAATCAAACGGCAAGGTTAACTACTTGTATCTTCTGATGCCTGTTCGCCTCTAATTTGATAGGGGTTGTGTGGGACTTAAAGTTGAACATGTTTCGCTGTATAACTTTCGTTGCTTTTCTTCGAAAGAGATAGATTTATCTGCACAAACTACTATTTTTGTAGGAAAGAATGCTGCAGGTAAGACAAATACTGTTGAAGCACTACAACTCCTTACTGCTGGGTATTCATTTAGAAAACCCACACCTTCACAACTCCTTCTTACAGGTACTTCTGAGGCAAAGATAGAGATTTCTCTTACAGGAGATGGAAGAAAGCTAGAAAATACCTGCACCATTACAGAAAGACGTCGTCAATTTTCAAAGAATGGCAAGAAATGTCAGGCTGCAGATATTTCTGGAACACTGATGTCGGTACTTTTTAATCCCGATGACCTTTCAATGATTAAAGGTGGCGCATCGTATCGCCGGGAAGAATTTGATGACTTTGGCCGCCAGGCAAATAAAAGCTACTTCAAGGTCTTCTCGGCATATACCAAGACAGTTGAGCAAAGAAATAAACTGCTTAAATCTGAATGGCCAGACGAAAACTTGCTTGATGCGTGGGATCTTTCACTTGCAAGAGGAGGGGCTACGCTTCTTCATGCACGAATTCATTTGTTTGATCGCCTGGCAAAGAAAACATGTGAGATCTACCAGGAACTTTCTGGTGGAGAACACCTAGAAATGAACTATATTTCTTCAATTGGAGAGGTTTCTCTTGAGGCTACTAGAGAAGAAATTACTGATCAATTCTTGAAGGCTTTAAGCAAAGCTCGCACGGATGATATTCGTCGTCAGCAAAGTACAAAAGGACCTCATCGAGACGACGTTGAGTTTTTAATTGAGGGTAAAGACGCTAGAAATTTTGGTTCTCAAGGCCAAATTAGAACTGTCGTTTTAGCACTTAAGATGGCAGAGGTTCTTCTTTCAGAAGAAATACTTGGCGAGAAACCCTTGCTGCTTTTAGATGATGTTATGAGTGAGCTTGATGAAGACCGTAGAAAAGCAATCATGGAATTTGCATTCCATGACATTCAAACGGTAATTACCACGACAAACCTTGGGTATTTTTCTGAAGAGGTTTTAGAAAAAGCGCAGATAGTTAGGTTTAGCGATGAATAATCAACAAGAACCACCTGCGCGCGGTGGCAATGAAAATGCAAAAGATTTAATGAGTTCTCTGCTTGGAACCTTCAGAGATTCTAAGAGCATGTCAAAAAATCGTCGTGCCTATCTTGTGTGGGTTGAAGCAAATGGTGAAAGAGAGACAGAACACACAACCGGCGTATTTGTCAGAGAAGTAGCTGGTAGAGAGTTCCCTGTGCTTACTGTCTATGTAGATAATCGTATGTGCATGATTGATTTTCTTGCACAAAGAGAAATTTATAGAGCCAGGCTCTCAGAGCAAGGCCTGGAGTTCTCAGACCTTGAATTTAAGTTGGACAAATACAACAGACATGCTGGTAAAGAAGCAAACTCCTCAGAAGAGCAAGCACAGGGAAAAAAAGAAGAGAAAAAAGATCTTCCAGAACTCACACCAGAAGAGAAATTACAAATTTCTGAGTTAGTTTCTGGTCTTTCTGAGCCACTTAAGTCAACGGCTTATAAAGCGATTGAAGCAAGTTTTAGACAAAAAAAGAGTCTTTAGTCTAATTTGTCACTAATCTGTCCTTAAATCTCTTTACAGAGCCTCTCAGATACACAATATTACTGTTTAAACAATGAAATTTCTCTGTGCCGAGTTGATTTTGGCGATTTCATAGTAAAATACTTATATCATTCCGCTCACAATTGAAGAGAGGACTTACGTGGCAAAAGAAAATAAGTATGACGGTACAGAGATTAAGATTCTTGAAGGCCTTGAGGCGGTTCGTAAGCGCCCAGGTATGTATATTGGTACAACTTCAGCTTCTGGTCTGCATCACCTTGTTTGGGAGATTGTAGATAACTCAGTCGATGAGGCAATGGCTGGTTATTGCTCCAAAATTAAGGTAACCGTTCATCCAGATAACTCTATTTCTGTTGAAGATAATGGTCGTGGTATTCCTGTAGACCTTCATCCCCAGAAAAAGATTCCAACTCTTGAGGTTGTTCTTACTATCTTGCACGCAGGTGGTAAGTTTGATAACAACGCTTATAAAGTCTCCGGCGGTCTTCACGGCGTTGGTGTTTCTGTTGTAAACGCTCTTTCAAAGAAACTTGTTGCACAGGTTAAGCGCGATGGCAAAATCTACGAGATGGTCTTTGAGCGCGGTAAAACTGTTCAGAAGATGAAGGAAATTGGCACCTCAAAATCTAACGGTACTACCATTACCTTCTGGCCAGACGACATGATCTTTG
>CAKAPZ010000144.1 GCA_916720015.1 uncultured Atopobium sp.
TCTACTGCCTTCTCAATATCGCCCTCAGCCTCGACGAGTGCCTTCTTGCACTCCATCATAGGAGAGCTGGTCATATCACGAAGCTGCTTAACAAGTGCTGCGGTAATTTCTGCCATGTTTTCCTCCCAAAAATCTACTGAATAACTAAATTATTTGACCCGTTGCTAAGAGTTACTCAGCAGCTGGGGTCTCGGACTCAGCGCCCATCTCTTCAGCAGAAATCTGCTCCTTGCCGCTACCTGCAAGAATTGCGTCTGCAGCAAGCTGGCACATAAGAGAAATGGAACGAATAGCATCGTCATTTGCAGGAATGCCGTAATCAACAACATCTGGATCAGAGTTGGTGTCAAGCAGGGAGACAACTGGAATGTGAAGACGGTTTGCCTCACGAATTGCGTTCTCCTCACGCTTGGAGTCAACAACAAAGAGAGCCTGTGGAAGAGAAGTCATATCACGGACGCCACCGAGGTTAAGCTGAAGCTTCAGAAGCTCCTTGTTCTTAAGAGCCTGCTCCTTCTTAGGAAGGGCTGCCATACGGCCGTCCTCTACCATTGCCTCAAGCTCCTCAAGGCGCTTAATGCGGGAACGCATGGTGACAAAGTTGGTCAGCATACCGCCAAGCCAACGCTGGTTGATGTAAGGCATGTTTGCACGAGCTGCCTCAGTAGCGATTGGCTCCTGAGCCTGCTTCTTGGTGCCGACGAAGAGAACGCGGCCACCCTTAGATGCAACATTCTTCAGGAAAGTGTAAGCAGCGTCTGCGCCAAGCATGGTCTGCTTAAGGTCAAGAATGTAAATGCCGTTGCGCTCACCAAAGATGTATGGCTTCATCTTAGGGTTCCAACGACGAGTCTGGTGACCATAGTGGCAACCAGCATCCAGAAGAGTCTGAATAGTAATCTTTGCAGCCATTTTTTACCTCCATTGGTTGTTCCTCCGTACGAGTTCAAGCCTTGTTAAAACCACCCAACACCTGGCTTAGCGTTAGGCACCACGGCAAACAAGTAGTCGTACGTGCGATTTTGTGCTGTTTGGTAACAGCATGTTGTGCTTCTACACAACTTTTGAAAGTATAACAGGAAAACAAGGGCTACGTCTATAAAGAATTTAGACCATAACCTCTACAAATACTGCGTAAATGCATCAAACTTCTTTTCGCAAGATATTTCGCAACAACGCTCAGCTTATTTTGATCTTGGATGAGCAGCTTTTGCTGCTTCTTTGAGCCTGTCAACTGACAAATGCGTATACACTTGTGTAGTTGAAAGTGATTCATGACCTAAAAGTTCCTGCACAATACGAAGATCTGCTCCACCACCAAGAAGTTCTGTGGCGTATGTATGTCTCATAGCGTGTGGTGAGAGTGAGCTATCTAGTCCTGCAGCCGTTAGATACGACGAAAAAACCTTGCGCAAGGAATCCGCGCTCATGTTATTTCCTCTTACGGAAATAAAAAGAGCCGAATGAGCACGATTCGCTTTATCTTTCAGCAAAAGCGTAGGTCGAGAAGACCTAAGGTACTTTTTGAGCCACTCAATTGCAGACTCATAGAGAGGAACAATTCGCTCTTTAGAGCCTTTACCAAAGAGACGCACTGTTCCATTTTGCAAATCAACCTGTTCAAGCTTGAGAGACGCCACCTCAGAAATACGAGCTCCTGTTGCATACAAAAACTCAAGAAATGCTCTGTCTCTAAGCCCTACCGCGGTTGAAACATCACATGATTCCAAAAGCTTATTTACATCGGAATCAGTCATAGTATGTGGAAGATTTCGTGGCGCTCGAGGATTGCTCAGTGAAAGAGCTGGGTCTGTGGCAATCAGTTTTTCTCGCTGCATCCATTTGTAAAAACCCCGGAGCGCAGATAAATGCCTATTTAGTGTTTTTGCTGAATATTGAGCCTGTTTAAGATAGGCCAAATAGAGACGAAGGCTTCTGTGATCAACCTGAGTTACCGAAACACCTTCCCTACTACACCACTGCTCAAATGCCAAAAGATCAGTCTGATATGACCTTAGGGTATTCTCGGAGAGATTCCTAACCTTACTTAGATACTCAATAAATTGTTCAACGTGACTACCCTGCTCTTTTGAAATAGCCACGTTAATCACGCTTTACGCAATCAAAAAGTTCTTGGCGAGAAGAGATGTAGTCATCAAAGTCTTTATGAGCACGCTCTGCCATCTTTTGACGGCGCTCGTCTTTTCTTTTGATATGCTCGTCCAGTGGCTCAAAAATTCCAAAGTTAACATGCATAGGCTGGTAATCTTTGGTGTTTGGGTTTGTTGCATAACCCACAAGAGAGCCAAACGAAGTGGTCAAAGGAAGCCTGACTTCCTCTTTGCCTAACAGACGAGCATACATGTTAAGCGCAGCAAGCAATCCAGATGCTATAGCCTCAACATAGCCTTCTGTACCCGTAATTTGACCTGCAAGAATAGTAGAAGTTCCCGGAATTCCAAATGATCCGTCAAGCGCATGAGGAGAGTCAACAAAAGAGTTTCTGTGCATGACGCCGTAGCGAACAAACTCAGCGTTTTCCAACCCTGGGATGAGGGTAAATACGCGTTTTTGCTCTCCCCAGGTAAGATTTGTCTGAAAACCAACCAGATTAAATGCTGTCTTAGCTGCATTTTCTGCACGAAGCTGAACTGCTGCCCAGGGGCGTTTACCCGTTCTGGGGTCAATAAGTCCTACTGGCTTTAAAGCGCCAAATCTAATGGAATCATGTCCTGTTCTTGCCACTTCCTCAATAGGCTGACAAGCTTGGAATAAATCAGACTGCTCAAAATCGTGACCAATAACACGCTTAGCTGCAAGTAACTCATCAACAAATGTGTCGTATTCCTCTTTATTCATGGGGCAATTGAGGTAATCGCCAATTCCCAAGTCCTCATAACGAGATTGAGAAAAGGCAATTGAATGGTCAATTGATTCATAAGACACAATAGGCGCTGCTGCATCAAAAAACGACATTCTGTTAGTTCCAACACGCTTAGAAATTGCTTCATATAAGCTATCTGAGCACAGTGGTCCTGCAGCAATAACTGTTGGCTCATCAGATAGCTCTGTAACCTCTGCGTGAGTCACAGAGATGTTGGGGTGATTTTTAATCTGCTCAGTTACTGCTTTTGAA
>CAKAPZ010000145.1 GCA_916720015.1 uncultured Atopobium sp.
CTGTTCAGAAAGAGCGCTGGCGAACTTCGCGCAGCATACGCAGCTGGCAAGTCTCTGGACGAGCTTCGTGCGCTTAAGCAGGAGCAGCTCAAGGGCTTCCACCAGATTCTTTCCGTCTGCCTTGGCGAGCCACCTCTGACCTTTGACTTTGAGTGCAAGGTTGGTAAAAACGCACAGGTAGATAAGGCAAAACTCTCCCCTGTTGAGCCAAGCAAGGCTTCTGACAACAAAGACAAGAAGGATGGCGAGAAGGACGAGGAAGGCACTCAGATTCTTCGTGACTTTGGTATCACTCCTCTTGAGTTTGCTGAGCGCTATTGTGGCGTTGACCCTCGCGGCTTTGTCCAGCTCATCTCCGTTCCAAGCAAGAAATATCCTTACGGCAAGGTATATCACCCAACCTTCATCGATACCGTTTTGGGCGGCATTAAGACTCGCTTCTTAAACGTTGAGCCAGAGGTTCTTGAGGCAGCTACCATTGCTTCTTTGAAGGACGGCAGCCCTGTCTGCATGGCCTGCGACGTTATGCAGGAGTTCCCTCGCCACAATGAGGACTTCAACTACGTCCTCTCAACCGACACCATGGATTACAACGGCCTCTTTGGCGTTGATTTTGACATGGATCGCGCCTCAATGATTGAGAACTATGAGACTTCTCTTACCCACGCAATGACCTTCCAGGGCGTTGAGCTCGATAAGGACGGTAAGGCTAAGCAGTGGCGCATCGAGAACAGCTGGGGCAAGGACTCCGGTAAGGACGGCTACCTCATCATGAGCGCAGATTGGTTCCGTCTCTACGGTGGCGAGGCTGACGTTCGTCGTCAGTATGTTCCAGAGGACCTGCTCAAGGTCTGGGACGAGGGCGAAGATGTCCAGATTGATTTCTGGGAGAACCTTGGCTACTCCCTTGGTGGTCGTAACCGCAAGTAAGGTACGCAATCACAGCTTACGAATACGGATATAAACGCACCCATGGCCGGTACAGAATTTTCTGTGCCGGCCTTATTAGTGTATACTGGAGTATAAGAAAAACCTTATCTTATTTTAGGAGGTTTTTATGAAGTGTTTTTCAAAGGAACGTATAATTTTACGAATTATTGTTATATTTCTTTTCCTCTTAATCTGGTATTGCGATTCTAAAGGCATGCTTCCAGAAAATGGCTACGCAATCCTAACCATTCTTTTATTTGGTATTTTTTGGTTTATCGAGGCTAAATTTATTAAACCTGCTAGAACAGATCAAAACGTGCCGCGGAGACCTCGGCTGTAATCTTTCCAGCGCTGAGCTCTGTCAACGCGGACGTAAACGCCGCTTCTTCTCCGCACCTAAAGTCTATGGCGAGAAAAACGTCCGCTCCAAACTCTGCCGTTATAACCTTGCCGCCGGTATCTGAGGCCAGGCGTTGAATCTGCTCATACAGGTTGTACGGGGCCGACAACTCCACCCTCACAACCTGCAGCATTTCTTGAACAGCAGATGCTTCCTCAGCAGCAGCCAAAGCCTCTTGAGTTGCTGCCATATACGCACGAACAAGCCCACCAGGACCCAAAAGCGTTCCACCAAAGTAGCGCGTGACAACGCAGCAGACGTTCTTAAGCCCTGCTCCGCGCAATACCTCCAGCACCGGCATTCCCGCCGTTCTAGAAGGCTCTCCGTCGTCGGAAGCACGCTCCGTGCCGTCCTCTAAAATCCATGCAGGAACGTTATGACGAGCGTTATAGTGCTTCGCTCTTACCGTGGCGAGAAACTCTTGCGCTTCTGACTCTGTCTCTACATGACAAAGCTGGGCTATGAAGCGGCTTTTTCTGTCTTCAAAAAGACCTTCCGCAACAAAGTCCAGCTTGAGTGTCTTGTAGGATGTGTCAGACATGGAACAACTGCAGCGCCGCAGTTATGCGAGCACACAGACCTTCTCGCCAGCAGAAACCAGCTGGTCTGCGGAAGCAAGAACTTCTACGTTGCTGTACTCGCTAGAATTAGTGATAGCAAGAATGACTACCTCAGGATGGCCCGCGTCCTTAACTTTATCCAGGTCAAAGGTCATCAGTGGCTGACCAACCTCAACACGCTGATCCTGCTCGACAAGAGCGGTAAAGCCGTCACCCTTCATCTCAACGGTATCAACGCCCACGTGAATCAAGACCTCTTCTCCAGAATCGGCAGTGATTCCAAATGCGTGAACAGTTGGAGTAGTTGCGGTAATAGTGCCCGAAACCGGCGCATACACAACTCCCTCAGAAGGCCAGATACCCAGGCCCTGACCAAGCATGCCACCTGCAAAAACAGGATCAGGAACGTTCTCTAGCGCAACAACTTTTCCGCTTGCTGGTGCATAAATTGTTTTAGCAGTGTAATCAGAAACAACAAGAGCCTCTGGCGCAGCGGTTTTGGAAGATTTCTTGAAAAGATCAAAGAGTCCCATGGTAGTCCTTTCGTGTTTAAGCCTCTTTATCATAGCAGCATTCAAAGTAGCCACCGTTGCTTTTCATGAACACAGCGTGCCAAATTACGCCCCTCTCCGCCTCGCCTCGCTGGACATACGGCGAAAAACCCGCGCACTCGCAACATCTCATTTACTTGGAGATTATTTGACTTCGGAGCTTCTAGCCTTATGAACGTGATACAATCGCCCATGCAAAGTGGACCAGACAACCGCGGAGTGCCCGTCCAGCTAAGTGGAAGGGTGCTATGAGGAAAGTCCGGGCTCCACAGGGCAGGATGCTGGCTAACGGCCAGGCGGGGTGACCCGACGGAAAGTGCCGCAGAAAAGAAGACTCTCACCTGCGCATTCGCGTAAAGAGAAAAGCTGAAACGGTAGTGTAAGAGACTACCAGCATGCTGGCAACAGCGTGGCTTGGTAAACCCCATCCGGAGCAAACGCAAATAGGAGCGCTATGGTGTGGCCCGCACTGCGCTCGGGTTGCGCGCTAGAGACCAGTAGCAATGCTGGTAGTAGATAAATGGTTGTCCGCGACAGAACCCGGCTTATACGTCCACTTTGCCTACTGAATGCAAATCCCCCGTACGCTTTCTGCACGGGGGATTTTGATTCTGCAGCGTGTTAGCGTCGGCTTTTAGGCCTGGCGCACAAAATAGCGCAG
>CAKAPZ010000146.1 GCA_916720015.1 uncultured Atopobium sp.
GCCAGATCCGTCGGTGATATAGCTGAGGAACATTGCATAAAGAATGACGGCAGAAATGGTAAAGATAATTGAAATAATGGTCACGATAGTCAGCGCTCTTACGCGCTTGCGAGAAAGCTGTGGCGTGCGATTTACCTGCGAAGACTGTCCTGTGCGAGAGTCAGCGCTGGGATAATAATCGCGAGAAGGTGCATATTGTGCTCGAGGCATATATTGTGTGCCTTCAAGCGTTGTTTGATTGCTGTTTGGATATGCCTGCTGGATATATTCATCGTTGTCGCCAGCGCGGAACTTATGCGTGGAGCGTCTGATAACGTTCTGGTAAATCTGCGAAGCAAGCGCCGAGGCAGCAGCACCAACGGCCACTCCAATAATCGAGCCTGCAATACCAATCTGGTTTGACAGTACAAACGCGGTCACCGCGGCAAGCGATGTTGCCAAAATTTGGGTAATTGAGACGTCCTTAAGAAGGCCGGGTTTCTCGTTTGTTGCCTCATCTGTAGGCTGAGCAGGCGAAGCTAATCGAGTTTTGTCTGCATCAAAGTGCTTATAGCTCACAAGATGCTCCTTTCTTCGAACTGATAGCCTACCTCATTTTTGTGAAGATGTAATGTTTCGTCGCTAAATCGCAACATCTGTTGGGGAGAACGCGTCGGGATGCTCAATCAAGTGCGTCGGGTTTCTCTGCCGTTCGGGTTCCTGGCTCGAGCTCGCCGGGTTTCTCGCGGTGTTTTGTTAAAAACGACCCTATCAAAGGTGATGAAACAAGGTATCATTTATATGTATCAGTTTTCCGTCAAACGGAGGTTTAGCATGCTTGTAAGCGCAAAAGCCATGCTCCAGAGTGCCGAGAAGGGTCACTATGGCATCGGCGCATTCAACGAGAACAACCTTGAGTGGACCGCAGCAATCCTTGATGCAGCAGAAGAGCTTCAGTCTCCTGTCATCATTCAGTGCACCAGCGGCGCAGCAAAGTGGCAGGTAAGCTACCGCGTTGTTGCAGACATGGTTCGTCGTCTTGTTGAGGACAAGAACATCACTGTTCCAGTTGCTCTCCACCTTGACCACGGTTCATACGAGGATGCATTCAAGTGCATCGAGGCTGGATTTACTTCCATCATGTATGACGGTTCTCACGAGCCTGATTTTGAGACCAACCTTAAGCGCACCGAAGAGGTCGTAAAGGCAGCTCACGCAAAGGGCATTTCTGTTGAGGCTGAGGTCGGCGGCATCGGCGGCACCGAGGACGGCGTTACCGCTAAGGGTGAGCTTGCTGATCCTGAGCAGTGCGCAAAGATTGCTGACCTGGGCGTTGACTTCCTTGCATGCGGTATCGGCAACATTCACGGTATCTACCCAGCTAACTGGGAGGGCCTCTCCTTCGACCAGCTCAAGGCTATCAAGGAGCGCGTTGGCGATCTTCCACTTGTTCTCCACGGTGGCACCGGCATTCCTGTAGAGCAGGTTCAGAAGGCTATCTCTATGGGCATCTCCAAGATTAATGTCAACACCGATCTTCAGCTTGTCTTTGCTGAGGCAACCAAGAAGTACGTTGAGGCTGGCCTTGTTGACAACGGCAAGGGTTACGATCCTCGTAAGCTCCTGAAGCCTGGTCGTGAGGCAATCGTCGAGCGCACCAAGGAGCTCATCCGCGAGTTTGGTTCCGACGGTAAGGCTTGGAACTAATCTGCAGCGTACGCTGAGCGCGGGCGTCGATGCGATGCGCGCGATGCGACGGCGCGTTCTTGCTGCTAGTTAAAGCAACGGACCTGGATTTTCTCCAGGTCCGTTTTTTTGTTGGGCGCAGTATGCGCGAAAGACGTTCACCTAGCACGCCCTTCTCGCGAGAGGCGGTTGATGTGTTTGATGTGAGCCTGAATTTCTCGCCAAGTCTGAACGATTTGCCGGATTTTCTCACCATGTCTGAGTAATTTGCCTGTTTTTCTCGCCTTATCTGAGTGATTTTGTTCAGACTTGTTAAACATTTCAGGCTCAGTTTCATGAAAGAGAAGTGCGCAAGCCGCTTGGTCAAGTTCGCATTTCGGACTAGCGTCAATTAACATGTAATACTCATTTGCGTCATGCAGTATGGAGAAGAATACTCATTTAAATATGGAATTCTAATTTTGTCACTTATTTGTCACGAAATTGAGAAAATACATTTATTTAGCGGTCTAATCTTTGTAGCAGGACTTTTATAAGATGATATTTTAAGGTGTTTTTAATCTATCTGCGGAAATAAGGTATTAATCAAATATTCGTAGGTTTTTTGTTGTTTTGCTTATTTGACTTTTAGAAATACTATTCCCATATGGAATATTACCTTTCACATACATCTGCTCTACAAATTTATCGTGCTTTGCGAACACGGAGACACGAACTCTTAACTCATGGATTTAATGAGTATCTGAATAAGTTCAATTTAGATGCTAGACAATTACTGGCCAAAGATGATATTCCTTATCGCGATTTGGTTAGAGCTATTAATGCCGAGTTGCTAGTAGATTATGGTATTGAACTTAAAAATCCAGTCGAAATTACTGTGAGTAATAAAAAGAATTCTTGTGTTTATGAGGGAATTCATTTTCATGTGGATACCTGTGCTTCGTTTGGTTCTGTGATAAAACTGAATATAAACAGTTCTTCAGTTTTAATTTCATCTCCATTTGAATTGCTGTTTCAAATGGCTTCTAAATTGAGCCTGTTTGAACTAGTACTCCTCATTTCAGAATTCCAAGGACGTTTTGTTATTGATGCGTCAACAGGAGAATTGCAGTCAAATTGGTATACGCCTCTTTTTAAAAAGTCAGAATTACTTGCATATCTCACCAAAAAGAAAGGTGTTAGATCTTTTAGAAAAGTAAAGGCTGCGGCAGATTTGTCTGTTGAAAATGCAGCTTCGCCGATGGAGGTTAAACTGGCACTTCGAGCTTTATTGCCAGTGTATAAAGGTGGATATGCTATTCCATGCGTTGAATTAAACAAAGAATTTGAGATACAAAGTATTTCAGGAATAAAATCTCAGAAAAAGTGTCGTGCAATTGACCTGCTTCTATCCAGTGGAGTATTGAATCCAAAAGGATCTCAAAATGT
>CAKAPZ010000147.1 GCA_916720015.1 uncultured Atopobium sp.
GCATTTCCGATAAGGTCATTGCGGTCCGCGGAAATTGCGAGGCAGAGGTTGACCAAATGGTCCTGGACTTCCCTTGCATGGCTGATTACAACATCTTGTTTGATAAAGACCCCAAGACGGGCAAGCAGTTCACCATCTTCTTTACGCACGGTCACGTCTTTGGCCCTGGCATTCACAACAGCGTTGATAAGTGGCCTCAGACACCAAGTATGGATGCGTTTGTGTACGGCCACACTCACAGAAAAGTGAACATGCAGAGCGCTGACCACCCAGAGGTCACCGTGTTCAATCCAGGCTCCGTGGGCATTCCAAAAGACGGCACCCATAGCTGCGGAATCTACGAGGACGGCGAGTTCAGGCACGTAATCCTTGGCGAGTAGTCGGCGAGCAGCCGGCGAGCAGCCGTCGAGCAGTCGTCGGGCAGCAACCAGGCTGCGTTACGCCGTGTACTGCACCCCGCATCGCGCGCTCATACACGCAAAAGGCGAGAAGATCGATTGGTCTTCTCGCCGTTTTTGTGTCGTTATGCTGGGGTCTAGTGCATAGAAATGGTCATGAATTCATAGCCATGCGCATGTCGCGAGATGGAATATTCAAACGCACGGCCATCGTCGATATAACCGATTTGCTCAACCTCCAGAAGGGGATCGCTTGTGCTAATTTCTAGTCGCGAAGCCTCTACCTCTGTGGGCATGACAGCCCTGATAACACGGTGCGCATTGGCAATTCGGAGTCCAATTTCGCTTTCAATATAGTTGTAAATCGAGTGCTCTAGATGAGCCATTTTAAGATTAGGGACCAGGCTAATGGGCATGTAGGTATACTCGATGACCTGCGAGATCCCTTCAACAAGCCTGACACGCACAATTCTATAGACAAAATCTTCGGTAGTAATATCAAGAGCTTTAGCAATGTATTCAGAAGGACGTTCAACTTCAAAGGTGTAGACCTTTGATTTAACGCGCTCACCTCGGGCGGCGTGCTCAGCCATGAAGCCTTCCATTTGACCGGAGACCTCTTTACTTGGCTTAATCTGCGTTCCTTCTTCCAGTTTTTTGACAAAAGTGCCAGAGCCTTTGCGCCTGAAAATAAGTCCTTGCTGTTCAAGAACTTCTAATGCCTTATTAATGGTAATTTTGCTCACCTCATATTGCTCACAAAGCTGAGCAACGGAAGGCAGACGAGAATAAGCAGGATACGTGCCTATAGCAATATCAGTTTTAAGATCCTGAACAATCAAGTCGTACTTATTCATGACACCTCCTCAGGTAGCAAAATTTTACTTTGCATTCTATCTGATTTGCATTAGTATACTACATAGAAAATCTAACATATCTGTTTTATAAAGTTGACATGTTAGGTTAATACGTTTGAGAAAGGATAGGCATGTCGTATCAGTTGCCTGAGAATTTCTTCTTTGGTGGGGCAATGTCCGGTCCACAGACCGAGGGTAAATGGCAAGACGGCGGAAAGCTGCCAAACCTTTGGGATACCTGGTCTAACCTGGACATTCACGCATTCCACAACCGTGTTGGTTCCTATGCCGGAAATGACTTTACAGAAAGAATGGAAGACGATCTTCAGCTTCTCAAGTCTCTTGGCTTGGATTCTATCCGCACTTCTATCCAGTGGAGTCGTTTGCTGGACATTAACGGCAACCTTAATCCAGAGGGCGAGAAGTACTATCACCATCTTTTTGCTGTTGCTAAAAAGGTTGGTATTGAGATTTTTGTAAACCTCTACCACTTTGACATGCCTGAATATCTCTTCAACCGCGGTGGCTGGGAGTCCCGTGAAGTTGTTGAGGCATATGCGCATTACGCACGTATTGCTTTTGAAACGTTTGGAAAAGAGATTCGCTATTGGTTCACTTTTAACGAGCCAATTGTTGAACCAGAGGTTCGCTACACACTGGGTGGTTGGTACCCCTTTGTAAAGAACTACTCTCGCGCTCGTGCTGTTCAGTACAACATTTCACTTGCTCACGCGCTTGGTGTGCGCGAGTATCGCCGTGCAAAAGCAGCAGGTTTTATGCTTGAGGACTCTCGCATTGGCCTCATTAACTGCTTTGCACCACCATATACCAAAGAGAATCCATCTGAGGCAGATCTTGAGGCGCTACGCATGACTGATGGCGTCAACATTCGCTGGTGGCTTGACCTGGTAACCAAGGGAGAGCTTCCACAGGATGTTATTGATACGCTGCAGACCCGTGGCGTTGACCTGCCTATTCGCCCTGAGGACAAGCTTATTCTTGCCGATGGCGTTGTGGATTGGTTGGGCTGCAATTATTACCACCCAGAGCGTATTCAGGCTCCAGCAAAAGATACTGACGAGAATGGCATTCCAAACTTTGCCGACCCCTATATTTGGCCAGAAGCAGAAATGAATGTTTCTCGTGGTTGGGAGATTTACCCACAGGGTCTTTACGACTTTGCCATGAAAGTTCGTGATGAGTACCCAGAGCTTGAGTGGTTTGTTTCCGAGAATGGCATGGGCGTAGAGCGAGAAGATCTTAAGAAAGACGAAAACGGCGTAATTCAAGACGACTACCGTGTTGATTTTGTCCGTCGTCATCTTGAGTGGATTGCTCGTGCAATTCAGGACGGCGCAAAATGCCGTGGTTATCACTACTGGGCCATCATCGATAACTGGTCTTGGGCAAATGCTTTCAAGAACCGTTATGGCTTTATTGAGGTTGACCTGGAAGATAACTACAACCGTCGTCTTAAGAAATCAGCTGAGTGGCTTAAGCAGGTTGCCACTACACATATAGTTGACTAGAAACTCGTGAAAGGAGTTTGCTCATGGCAAAAGATAATGGCCAAGCATCGTTTCTAGATAAATTTGCAGAAGTTTCTGCAAAAGTAGGTAATCAAGTTCACTTGAGGAGCCTGCGCGATGCATTTGCAACTGTCAGCCCAATTTATATTTTGGCTGGTATTGCAGTACTGATCAACAACGTTCTGTTCCCACTCATCTTTGCAAACGACCCAGTTACCCTGGCTAATTTCAAGGTTTGGGGTGCAGCTGTTGCTCAGGGCACTCTGAGTTTCTCGGCAGTTA
>CAKAPZ010000148.1 GCA_916720015.1 uncultured Atopobium sp.
GACGAGGTGATATGCGTGATTGTTACCGTAACACTCAATGCATCCATTGATAAGGCGTACTATCTAGATTCTCCTGTTGTAGATGGAACCGTACATAGAGTCTCGGTAGTAGATAACAGCGCAGGCGGCAAGGGTCTTAACGCCTCACGAGCCATTACCACCCTTAACTACCCCGTTTGTGCCACAGGATTTGTAGGCGGCAATAACGGTAGATACCTTGTTGAGCTGGCTCATAAAGATGGCATTTCCAGCGATTTTATTTATACCGAGCAAGAAACTCGCTCATGCATCAACATTCTGGAGCCAAGCGGACAATCAACTGAATTTTTAGAGCCTGGTCAGCCCGTTCTTCCTGAAGAATTCCTTGCCTTCAAGGCAAAACTTGTGCAGCTTATCAAAGAAGCTGAGGTTGTCACCTTTAACGGCAGTATTCCAAAAGGCATTTCTGCTGCTAATTACAAAGAGCTTATTGAAGAGACTATGGCTGCTGGTGTGCCTTGCATTGTAGATGCCTCGGGCGCGCTACTCACCTCCTGCATTGATGCCCTTCCTACCATGATCAAACCAAATACCGATGAAATCGGACAACTTCTAGGGAGAGAAGTAACTACAGAAAACGAGGTCATCGCAGCAGCTCAGGAGCTGCATAAACGCGGCATTAAAATTGTGGTTGTTTCACTTGGTGCAAAAGGTGCACTAATGGTTTCTGATGAAGGAACCTTTAGGGCAAATCCTCCAAAAATCGAGGCTATCAATCCTGTTGGCGCAGGAGATACCCTTGTTGGCTCATTTGCTGTTGCGCTTGCTCAGAAAAAGCCAACTTCAGAGTGTCTTACCTTTGCGCTGTCTTGCGCTACCGCAAGTTGTCTTTCTGCAGGTACCGGACGCTTTGATCAAGCTGTTGCAGCAGAAATTCATAAGCAGGTAGCAATCAAAAAGATTGCTGAGTAAGTCACCGCAAGACGGGTTTCTCGCCAAAGGTTACAAAGACAAAACGATTTCTAGAAAAGTTGCATAACAGAGTAAGAGAAACGTTACAATTTTTTCAGTCAATCAAAGAGCCCATTAGGGCGAAAGGAGCAATAGATGTTCGTTACTACTAAGCAGATGCTTCTTGACGCACAGGCTGGCCATTACGCTGTTGGCGCCTTTAACGTTGAGAACCTTGAGTTTGTAATGGCTGTTGTTAAGGCAGCAGAAGAGCGCAGCTCCCCTGTTATTCTTCAGACCACTCCTGGAACCATCAAGTACGCAAGCCTTGATTACTTTGCAGCAATGGTTCGTTGTGCTGCTGAAGAGGCTACTGTTCCTGTTGCTCTTCATCTTGATCACGGTGACGGCTTTGACCGCTGCATCCAGGCAGCTCGTGCCGGTTACACCTCCGTCATGATTGACGGCTCTCACGTTCCATTTGAGGACAATATTGCACTTACCGCATCCGTAACCAAGTTTGCTGGCCCTATCAACCTTCCTGTTGAGGCAGAGCTTGGCAAAGTTGGCGGCAAAGAGGACGATGGCCCAGCTGTTGAGGGCGAGAACCCCTACACTGATCCAGACCAGGCTGAAGAGTTTGTCGCTCGCACTAACTGCACTTCTCTTGCAGTTGGCGTTGGTACCGCTCACGGCGTCTACCACGGCACTCCTCACATTGAACAGGGCGTCCTGAAGGCAATCCGTCAGCGCCTTGATATTCCTCTGGTTCTTCACGGTACTTCTGGCGTTCCAGATGACCAGGTAGCAGAGGCAATTCAGAACGGTATTTGCAAGGTTAACTACGCAACCGAACTTCGCCAGGTCTTCACTGCAGCCTTCATGAAGTACATGTCAGAAAACCCTGGCAACTTTGATCCAAAGAAGCCTTCCGTTCCTGGTATGGAAGCAATCACTCAGATTGTTGCAAGCCACATGGATAACCTGGGCTCCTCCCACAAGGCTTAAGCGTCGAGGCATAGCCGTCACACGTATCCTGCTTTTGCAGATAAAAACAAGGCGAGAAGACCGATTGGTCTTCTCGCCTTTGTGTTAAAAGCAAAGCGTTGTTGAAAACGCAAGCCTTAGCAGATCTTGCAAATCCAGTCTGCTTCTGGAGCCTCAATCTCACCAGACTGAATGCTGGTCAGCGTGTTGCGGAGCTTAGACATAACTGGTCCAACAGCCTCCATACCAGCGCCAAAGACAATCTCTTTCTGGCCGTCAACAACTTTGCCAACAGGAGAAATAACAGCAGCAGTACCGCACATACCGCACTCAACAAACTGGTCAAGCTCGTCAAAGCGGACAGGACGCTCAATAACCTTCATACCAAGCAGGTCTTTAGCAACCGTTGCCAGAGAGCGACGGGTAATAGAAGGCAAAATGGAATCTGTGTAAGACTGTGGAATAACCAGGGTCCCCTCTTTATCAACAAAGAGGAAGTTTGCGCCACTGGACTCCTCAACATAGGTACGAGAGCCAGAGTCAAGATACATACTGTCTGCAAAGCCCTGCTCATGTGCCCAGGTAGTTGGGTACAGCGACATAGCGTAGTTCAGGCCAGCCTTGATGTTACCGGTTCCGTGAGGAGCAGCTCGGTCATAAGGAGAAACGGTCAGTGCAACAGGAGCAACGCCGTTAGAGTAATAAGCTCCAACTGGAGTGACCATAATACGGAACTCATACGTAGGAGATGGCTTAACACCAACAGTATTACCGGTACCGATCATAAAAGGACGAACATAGAGCGTAGCACCTGTACCAAATGGTGGCACCCAAGCTGCATTCGCAGAAACAACCTCTTTAACTGCGGCAACAAATCTATCTTCCGGGAATGGAGGCATAACAAGACGAGACGCAGAGTCTACCATACGCTGAGCATTAAGATTAGGGCGGAAGCAAACAATGTCACCAGAAACCGTGGTATAGGCCTTTAAACCCTCAAAGACTTCCTGGCAATAATGAAAGATGTTTGCACATTCAGACAACGTAATGTTGTGATTGGTGGTAAGACCACCCTCGTCCCAAGCGCCATCTTGGTAATGGGCAACGTAGCTGTAGTCACACTGCGTATATGCAAAGCC
>CAKAPZ010000149.1 GCA_916720015.1 uncultured Atopobium sp.
GGCGGCTACTGCGAGACGACGACGGTGGCAAACAGACAACAGACGAGGACTTTCATGGATTTATCAGCTCTACCAGACAGCACAATCACAATCGGAGATCGCTCCGAAGTTCCTGGTCTTCTTGTTATTCTCCATGGTTCCCTGCTGATGCCCAAGATAGCTGCGCTTCTTACTTCCGGGAAACTTGACGCGACCAAGTTCCCCCAATGCCTTGTCATTACTGCGCCGTCTAATCAAGACTGCTATTCCCCTTGGCCAGCATCGAGCGTGCGGACTGAGGCTCCAAATTTTGGAGGATTTGGACGAGAATTTCTTTCTGACGTCGTACTTCCAGATGTCGAGAAGTACGCTGCTCTTGCTACTCATACCGCTCAGGGTACATGTCCTCTTACCTTGCTAGGCTATTCTTTGTCGGGTTTATGCGGTCTCTTTGAGATGCAGACAACCTGTCGCTTTGACCAGTATCTTCTTGCCAGTCCAAGCACGTGGTTCCCTAATTTTGTTGAAACTTTTGATGCAAGCCATGTGCATTCAGACATTCGCTGGTGCATCGCTAGTGGAGAAAACGAAGGCGATCGCCACCCCGAGCCCCTGTTCTCAGTGAGGCAAACTACAGATGCACTGGTTGAGAAGCTGATGCCTGCTGCTCCGAAGTATCAACGCATGCTGGATCCTTACGACCATCACAAGGGTCTTGAGCTGAGGTTGCAACGTTTGCTGCAGTTTGGATTTGACGCGTAGAGGGCGATTTACTGCCGGAGACAATGTTGGTGGCTTGCCCAACGGTCTGCTAAGACAACCGCCTGAGCAGCGCTGATTGTTAACAAAAAACCCGCAAGAGCGGGTTTAAAAATTCTTATGGTCGCGGGGGCAGGATTTGAACCTACGACCTTCGGGTTATGAGCCCGACGAGCTACCAGACTGCTCCACCCCGCAATGCATGCGCTTATGCGCGAACAAGTACTATACCTCGCAGCACTCTCTACGTCAAGCAAGATTGACGATTTTCTCGCCATAAAGGTATAAGGCTTACGTACAAGAGCCAAGAAAGTTGCACTGTCGTCAGCACAAGTGGGGTCAGACGGCTAAACTATTGATACTGTCTTAGGGGCGCGCTGTGCTTGCGCCAAACAGCTATAGAAGGACTTTTGAGGATGACATTACACGAGCTCCTGGCGCTCTTTACCAGCAAGAACATCGAGTACACTACCGCGCATCTTGACGCGGTGGATCAAAACGCACAGCTTACCGATGTTGCAAGCGATTCTCGTGAGGTCACCCCCGGTTCGCTGTTTGTCTGCAAGGGCGCGCACTTCTCGCCAGCGTATCTGGCAAGCGCGGTGGAAGCTGGGGCTGTTGCGTACCTCTGCCAGCAATCTCTCACAGAAGAGCTGCAGGCAGTTGCGCCAAACGTGGCCGCTATTCGCGTAGATGACGTGCGCCTTGCCATGGCCTACGCGGCCGCGGGCGTTGCGGGACATCCCGACAAAAAGCTCACCACCATCGGCATTACGGGCACAAAAGGCAAGTCTACCTGCTCGTATATGCTGCGCGCCATCCTCGACGGCGACGAGCCGTACTCCAAGTGCGGCGTGATCGGCGGCATCGAGGTGTTCGACGGCAAGGACACGCAGCCCGCGCACAACACCACGCCCGAGGCTCCTGAGCTGTGGCGCCACCTCAAGCACGCCGCGGAGGCCGGCCTCCCCTACGTTGACATGGAGATTTCCAGCCAGGGCCTCAAGTACGACCGCACGGTTGGTCTCAACTTGAGCGTCGCGGTGTTCTTAAACATTGGAACCGATCACATTTCCCCTGTTGAACACCCAACTTTTGAAGATTACTTTGAGAGCAAGCTGAAGATTTTTGACCTTGCTCGCGTGGCCGTTATCAACAAAAACACGATGATGTTTGACCAGGTCATGGAGCGTGCGCAGAGGTGCGAGAAGGTCCTGACTTTCTCCACAACCGATTCCGACGCCACCGTTTGGGCGGACGAAATCACCCCTCACCAGGGCATGGTCACGTTTACCGTGCACGCGCCAACTTGGACCGGCGCCGCCGCGCTGCCCATGTCCGGCCTCTTTAACGTGGAGAATGCTCTTGCAGCAATCACCGTTGCTGACTACCTGGGCATTCGCGAGAAGGACGCCGTACTTCCACTGATGAACGTTAAGGTGCCAGGCCGCATGGAGCTCTTGAGCTCGCCCGATAACAAGGTCACGGGCTTGGTCGACTACGCCCACAACAAGCTTTCCTACCAGAAGCTTTTCTCGTCAACGTCCAAAGAATTCCCTGGTTATGGCCGCTATGTGGTCATGGGAGCCGTTGGTGGAAAGGCATACAATCGTCGCCAGGAGCTGCCGGAAGAGGCGGCCAAGTGGGCGGACCTGATGATTTACACCACCGAGGACTGCAACATGGAAGATCCTGCGGTGATTTGCGCTCAGATGGCCGAGGCCACGCCCGAAGGCGCCGCGCACAAGATTATCCTTGACCGCTACGACGCCATTTACGAGGCAGTTTCCGCAGCTTACGACGACCCTCGCCCGGCGCTGGTGTACTTGCTTGCCAAGGGCGATGAGCCGTTCAACATTATCGGTGGCAAGCACGTTCCGTGGATGACGGATGCTGCCGCGTTCAAGGCCGCTGTCCGAGCCAAGCTGGACGAGCGCGCTGGCCGTACCGCACGCGGGTAGCGACACTGGTGCGAGCGCGAAAACAGCGTCGTGTGCAGACAAACTTGCAGTTCAAGTGCGCGAAGCGCCGCTGCGAGTGCACGGGGTTTCTCGGCTGGTGCTGCAGCGAGCGCACGGGTTTCTCGCCAGGTGCGGATGCAAGCCTGAAAAATGCATGAAGTCTGAGCGAATTTACTCAGACTTGATGAGAAAAACCGGCAAATAGCTCAGATTTGGCGCACTTTTCCGGCAAATCACACAGACTTGGCGAGAAGATCAGGCTTCATAAGTTACGTCTCAAAAAGTGGTGTAAGGCTATTTCCTTACTACCTTCTAGCCTACA
>CAKAPZ010000150.1 GCA_916720015.1 uncultured Atopobium sp.
GCTTTCCCTGGTGAACGGCAGCTGCAGTTACCACCAGGCCAAAGAGCAGGTCACTTTCGCTTACTACCAGGTGTTTGAAGCCCGAGTTCTTCATCAATTCTGCAAGCAAAATAGTTCCCGCAAGCATGACGGGCGCGCGTTTTGCCTGCAATCCTGTTATGTCTTCTCGCTCCTTTAGTGTTTTGCTGGCGAGAAGCCCCTCTATCTGCGACACCTCGTCAAGCGAGATGTGATTGAGGTGCACCTTTGCGGGATCGTATGGGTCAAGATGGTCCCTGATGGCAATGAGGCTGGTTGCGGTTCCTCCAACACCAACCAAAAGCTCTGGTGCAGCACACTGCTGCTGAGCTCGACCAATAGCCTCAGACACCATCTGAGCTGCCATTTTATGTGCTCCATCAATGTCCTCGGCCGAAGGATGATCAGATGACAAGTTAAAGCGCTCAGTCAGACGTCTGCAGCCAAGATCAACGGACTCAACAAAGTTGATGTCGAGCTGCTGCCCTCCAAGCTGCTGGCCTGCGCCCTGAGCCGCAGGCTGACCTGCACTCTGACCTGCGTCTTGGGCTGCGGGCTGGCCTGCCAGCGTGCCAACGACCAGCTCAGTTGAGCCGCCGCCGCTGTCGGCAACAAGAATGCGATGATTCTCAAAATCGTGAGAGACACCCAGAAATGTGAGCGCACCTTCAATTTCACCTGGAATAATCATGGGCTCAAGTCCCAGCGAAGCTAGACCCATTCCCAGATCAGGAGCATTTTCTGCATCGCGAGCAGCGCTTGTGAGCGTGCAGACAACCGCCTCAGCGCCCTCTTTTCTCGCGTGATCAATATAAGAAGAAACGCATCCAACGCAACGGTGAATTGCCTCAGGTAGCAGGCGCTTTGCCGTATCAACACCCTCGCCCAAGTTGACAATCTCGGTGTATTTGGCCATGCGAATGACGCGACCGTCCTCTACCTGCGCAAGCGCAAGTCGAGCAGTTACGGTTCCAACATCAATTGCAGCTAGAAGCATTATTGTGAGTTCCCACTATCAGACTTTGAATTGTCGGCTCCGGACCCCTCAGAAGATCCGCCTTCTCCGGAGTTCTTCTGCTCATGAGACTCTCCAGGAGCTGGTGCAGATGTAGAATCGTCAGAGTTTGCGCTCTTAGGAGCCTCAGTATTGCCGGAATCGCCTGGTGTAAATCCAAAAACAAAGTCCCCAACCTTGATGTACCACGGATAGTCAGGATGCTGAACGGTATTCTCGTCCTTCTTTTTATCCAGACCCTCTACCCGTGCAGATTCCTCGTCGCCAGAAACCAAGCCCTGCTTATGAGCCTCGTCTATGATGCCTTCTTTTGTCTGCAGACCCTGAACCTCGGACTCAAGTCGTTTTTGATCTTCCTCGAGCTTCTGCTGATTTAGCAGCAACTCATCATGCTCGCGAACAGCGTGGTAGTAGCCACGAATTGGCGGATACAAGCCCACAAGCAGGAAGATTACAACGCCGAGAAAAACGACAAGCTTGGTGTGGTTACGCGCAAAATCAAGTGCATTGTCTTTAAGCTCTACCAGAGAAGCTACGCTGAACTGCGGTTTATTGGTTCTTTCAGTCTTCTGTCCGCGCTCGGACTTCTGACCTCTTTCGGACCTCTGAGTCCTATCAATCCTCTTAACTTGAACGGTTCTTTTAGACTTGATGTCCTTGGAACTCTTCTGGGAAGATGCTTGTTTTGATGGCGCCATGCCCTCTGACGACGCTGTATCTTTTGGAGCCGCCACAGCTTTCTTTGCCACAGCCGACTTCTGATCAGATTGAGATTTCTCAGTTACCTGGGGTTTCTCGACCTTTTTAGTTGAAAATATTTTGAGAGCACCAGCGGCGTGCTCCGCGGTAGTCTCTTTAAGAGGCTCAACGGAACGCTTGGTGGGCGTTGTTTTTCTTTTTGTACCACTCTTTTTAGTGGTGTCTTGACTCATCACGGATCTCATTTCTGGTTTGTTTGGTGATGCGTCGCAACAAATTGCAACATCTTTATTATGGCAGAGGCAGTGACGATAGCCCTGCCTCAGTTTGGAATTTCATCGTTTTACCGAATAGAAGTCGTCGCTCCACGGCAAGTCGTAAGCTTTGCGGTAAGTCGCACGTCTTCGCTGCAATCTGTGCAGCTTGCTTACGCATCAAGATGACGTTTTGCTTCTTGCCACAAATCTTCTTGTAGCTCGGGTTTCTCGTCAAGCGAGAAGCCTCTCTCAGCAGCAGCTTTCTCCATGTACGACCAGCGAGCGCGGAACTTCCTGCAGGCGCTCATCAGCGCCTCTTCCGCATCAACGCCTTCCCAGCGAGCAACGTTTATTAGCGCAAATAAAATGTCACCGAACTCGTCCGTTTTCTGCTGCGTACCTGGAGCTTCGGCGTCAAACTCCGCGCGTTCCTCGGCAACCTTATCCCACACGTCACTAACTGACGCCCACTCAAAGCCCATCTTTGCGGCGCGCTTTGAAATCTTCTGCGCCTGCATGAGCGCAGGTAAAGCCTGTGGAACTGAGTCGAGAAGACCCTCGGTGTGCACGGTATCTTCCGCACTGGCGCGCTCCTCAGCCTTGACGCTCTCCCACACGTCCAAGACGGCCGCAGCCGACGACGTAGAACCAGCTTCTGGCCCAAATACGTGCGGATGCCTGCGTACCAGCTTCTGGTTGAGCGCTCGGCACACGTCGTCGATGTCGAAGCCCGCTGCGCGGTTGCGCGCGTCAGCCATACCCGCCGCGCAATCGCTGGCCGTGCCTGCTGCTCGGTCGTCAGCCGTGCCCGCCTCGCGGTTGCAGGCGCAGTCGCACGCGCCGCTGTCCACCTCAATCTGCGAGTGAAGAACTACCTGCTCAAGCACATCGCCAAGCTCTTCCTCAAGATGCTCTGGAGAGCCCTCGGCAATGGCCTCGACTGCCTCGTAAGCCTCCTCAATCATATTCTTTGAGATGGACTGATGCGTCTGCTCCTTGTCCCAAGGGCAGCCATCCTCCT
>CAKAPZ010000151.1 GCA_916720015.1 uncultured Atopobium sp.
ACATTACTGCTGATAGTTTGAGTGGAAAGTCAGTTGGCGTTCAAACGGGTTCTTTGTCTGAGCGCGCAATGGGTCAGGTGCTCACGGGCATGTCTGTTCAGGGTTTTTCTAACCTAAATGATGCTTTTGAAGCACTTGAAAATGGTTCCATTGATTATGTGGCCTGTGATGCATATGCTGGTGCTTATTTAGCAGCAAACAAAGATATTTCTATGGTTGGTGTCGTTGACGTTCCATCCACAATTGGTATTTCTGTTGCAACTAGTAACAAAGCTCTCGCTACACAAATTCAGCAAGCTCTTTCAGCTATTCAATCTAACGGTGTCGAGGGAGTTATTAGAAACAAGTGGATTGGTACCTTGCCACACCTCTCAACTACCAACAAGATTTCTGGTCTTGTAGAAGTTTCTACACAATCTACCAGTGCTGATTCAGCTACATCTTCCTCTGAGCAAAATTAATTGCACATAAAGAGAAATAGTCTCTAACCGTTTACCGCTCAATTCAACTTTTTATGGAATGATTGACCGACAAATGGGTATTGTTGTTATACAGACATCAGTTAGAAGATGTCTCGTGTATCCGATAGGAGGCTCCCATGGTGGACATCAAGATTTCGGGACGCAAGGTAAGTATTTCTGAGGCTTTGCGCACACACGTAGACCAGAAGATCGGTGATGCTCTTAAAGTATTTGACATCACTCCTATGTCTTGCGATGTAGTTCTCAGAGTAGACAAAAACCCTTCAAATCCAGATAGAAAGACAGCTGAGGTTACGGTATTTGTTCGTAACAATGTTGTTCGTGTCACTGCTAGCTCTGATGATATGTATGTGGCTATTGATGAAGCAGCAGAAAAAGTCTCCAGACAGCTACGCAAGTACAAGACAAAAGTTGTTGAGCGCCGTCATCATGTAAAGTCTGAGCGCGGAGTTGCTCTTACACAAGAAGACCTTGCCAATCTCATTGAGATTCCAGCTGAAGACCTTGATGACCAGCTTGTTCGCGAGAAATACATTGATCTTGAGCCAATGACAGAAGAGGAGGCGCTTGTCCAAACTGACCTTCTCGGCCATGATTTTTATGTCTTTGTTAATTCTTCCACTGGTTTGACTAATGTCATCTACCATCGTAAAAATGGTGGTTATGGAATTATCAAACCTAAGATTGAGGAACAAGATGTTCAATAAAAAAGATAAAGCCGAAGAAGAAATCAGCGAGGTTGCCTTTGAAGATCTTGAGCCTACTGAGCTTTCAGCTGCATATCATAAGCCCAGTAACGTTCGAATCATCATGGACTCCTGCGCAGACTTTGCTCCAGGAATTGCTGAACAGCTAGGTGTTGATATTATCCAGTTCCCTTATGTGGGACCAGATGGAGAGCACTATGATGACGGCTGGAAGAGCATTAGCGCACATGAGTTCTTTGAGGGCATGCGCAAAGACAAAAAGCTGCACTACACCACCTCTGCAATTACTCCTGGTCATTACCTTGAGGTCTTTGAGCGTGCTGCAAAGCAGGGCACTCCAACGGTATATCTGTGCTTTACCTCGGCTCTCTCTTCATCCTACTATGCAGCTGAGCAAGCAGCGGATATGGTAAGAGAGAAATACCCAGACTTTGAGATTTATGTAGTCGACAACGGTGCACCTTCGTCCGCAGCTCAGCTTTTGGGTCTTGAAGCAGTACATCAGGCCAATAAGGGTCTCTCGGCAAAAGAGATTGCCGAGTGGGCAGCAGATGCACGTAACTATATTCATGGCTACTTAACGCTTGAGACCTTGGATGCTCTTGCTGCGGGCGGTCGTATTCCTGCTGCTGCAGCAAATATTGGCGGCAAGCTTGATGTAAAGCCAGAGCTTACCTATGACTCAACAGGAGCTCTTACCGTCAAGACTGTGTGCAGAGGCCGTAAGAAGGCACTCAAGTCTTTGATTCAGGACTTTAGAGATAGCTATTCTCATGACACCTCGCTTCCTGTTGGCATCATTTCTGCAGACGCACAGAAGGACGCCAATTGGCTAGAGGCTCAGATTCGTAAAGAGAAGGGCTGCGAGGGCCTTACCATTATTCATAGCCAGGTAGGACCAGTCATTGGTGCTCACGTTGGACCAGGCATGGTGGCTATTGTCTTCTGGGGAACTGACCGCCGCGAGAAGCTTTCGCTTTCTGACCGAATTGCTAACAGGGTTCGTAAATCTAATTAACGGGTACAAGGTATGGGGTCGCTCTTTGGAGCGGCCCCAGTTTGTTTATTTATTTCAGTCTGAAAGGACTCATACATGGCACTGAGCAAGAATGCAAAGGTTGCTTTTATTGGAACAGGCATTATGGGCGCTCCTATTGCAGAGCATCTTATTTCTGCTGGTTATGACGTTACTGTTTACAACAGAACACCAGAGAAAGCACAAAAGCTTGTCTCGTTAGGCGCTCACGCCGCAGAGAGCGTAGCAGATGCTGCAAAAGACGCTGACGTTGTCTTTACCATGGTTGGTTATCCAACTGATGTTGAAGACGTTTACTTGGCAACAGACGGTCTTATCCGCGTTGCTAAGAAGGGCGCTTACCTTATTGATCTGACCACTTCTTCATCTCAGCTTGCTCGCGATATTCACGATGCTGCTGAAATTGAGGGAAAACATGCATTTGACTGTCCGGTTACGGGCGGCCAGAAAGGCGCCCAGGACGGTACTCTTACGCTGATTGTCGGCGCAACTGAGAATGATGTTGAACCAGTACGCGCTCTTCTCGAGACCTTCTCGGCAAAGATTTTCTGCATGGGCGGCGCTGGTAAGGGTCAGACCGCAAAGCTTTGTAACCAAGTATCTCTTGCATCATGCATGATTGGCTATGCAGACGCAATGGCCTTGGCAGAGCAGGGTGGACTTGACGTTGAGCAGATGCTTGAGGTTGTTGCTAGTGGCATGGGTTCTTCTCGCGCACTTAAAGAGCTTGCTCCTAAGTCGCTTGAGGGAGACTTCCA
>CAKAPZ010000152.1 GCA_916720015.1 uncultured Atopobium sp.
TTGGATGTGCTTTGAAGAAGTCAAAGCGAGGAGGGAGCTCTTCAAGCTGGTGCTCCTCTGCGCTCTGGCCAAGCTTTGCTGCAAGCTCTTTTGGACCCATAAAGGCGTTCTCCCAAGAGAAGAACTCCTCATGTGGGAAGTTGAGAGCATCTGCAATGCGCTCGCAGCCTTCCGGAACAGCCGGGTGCATAAGCAGCGTGATGGTCTTGAGTGCATAGAATGCATCAGCAAGTGCCTGGTCGTAGGCCTCGTCATTGCCCTGAGCGGCCTTGGAAGCCTCGCCCCAACGCTTGTTTTCTGCGCGAGCGTACTCATCAACAGCGGCAAGTGCAGAGTGTGCGTCAAAGCCGTATGCAAGCTGCTCGTACTTAAGCAGAACCTTTTGAGCAGCATCGATAACTTCCTGGTGAGGCTCACTGATAGGCAGGTGACCACCACACGCATTGGCTGCACCATACAGGCAGCTACGAGCCATGCGGTTAAAGATGTTAGTGAGAAACGCTGACTCCTTGAGCGCTGGATCAACAACGCGAGGATCATCCTTTACCAGAAGATCTGGCTCGCCGTCTTTGCCCTTCCTGGAAACGGAGGTGTCAAAAGCCTTTGGCGAGAAGGACACGGCGCGCTGATCAAGGCCAAGCGAGAGCCAGTGAGCGCGGAGCTGCTCTGGAGTGTAGAACTCAAGGAGCTCTTCAGCCATTGGAGGCTTGATAGCACCAGAGCTGGAAGCCTTCTTATTCATAAAGAGAATGTGGTAGTTAGCAACGGGAGTATCGGTGATAAGACCCCAATCAAGTGCATCCCACAGCGGGTTCTGGACAATGCAGTAGAAGAAGATGTTGTCCTGGCCAATAAACTGGTAGACAGCGGCATCATCGCTGCACCACCAATCGCGCCACTCGTCAGAAGAGTAGCGGCTACCGCCATTGTTGGCGTCTTCAGAAAGAGCAGCACGGGTGAAGGTAATAGGAGCCCAGAGAGACTCAGTCCAGACCCAGATGGTCAGGTCTTTGAGATCTTCAATGTCTGGAGACTTAAGGCCCCAAGAAATATTGCCTGTCATGCGGTAAGGCAGGAGCGTCTTGCTTGTTCTAAAACGAATTCCAGCCTCTTTGAGTTTCTCGCGAGCTTCATCTCTATCTTGCCAGTTTTCAAAAACAACAGAGAAGGAAGAAGCGTTACCTTCTGGCTCAATGACATTATGAGCTGGGAGGGAAGAGGCAACGCCGTCAAAGTCTTGGCGGTAGGAATTTTGAATGTAGATAATAGGCTCGGTCAGAGTCTCTTGAACGGTAGAGGTAACAACTGAGCGAATCTGTGGGTTGTTCTTCCACCTCTCCACAAGGTTGTTTAAGAACTCTTTGTATTGTGGCAGGTCAAAGTACCAGCTTGGTGCAGGGCGAAGCTCTGGTGTGGTGCCGGTGAGCTGTGAAACAGGAGCAATGAGCTCTTCTGGGTTGAACTGATGGCCCAGGTCGCATTCTTCTGCGTAAGCCTTCTCTGACTTACAACCCTTGATAGGGCAGCGTCCATTGACCTGGCGACCATTAAGGAATGTGTGAGCCTCGGTATCATAGAACTGCTTGGTTGAGAGCTTGGAGAGCTTACCGCGCTCATAGAGGCGGTGCATGATGCTGTCTGCCATCTCTTCGTGAATCTTTGCAGCAGGCTCTAGTGCGGAACCACCGTAGAAATCAAGAGAGATGTTATAGGCGTTAAGAGCACTTTTCTGCAGGTTGTGGTTTTGATTGACGTAATCGAGGATAGTGCCCTCGTAGCCCTCTTCTTCAACCTTTTTGCGATAACCCTCTGCAATAGGAGAGCCATAGCAGTCAGTTCCCGAGATAAACAGGACGTTTTTCTGGCCAATGCGATCTCTTAAGAAACGAGCAAAGAAATCTGCTGGGACAAAGACGCCCGCAATGTGTCCAAAGTGGAGATTTTTATTACCGTAGGGCATACCACCGGTAATGACAGCGCGCTTAGGAAAATGAGGGCGCATGTTCATGTCGTAGCTTTCGGCCATGGATACCTCGCAGTTGGAATTAGTAGATTACGCAAATTATCTTCTTATTCTAATCTTTTTTGATTCACTACACGAATAGATTCAGAAGTCGATACTATAGTGAGTAGAAATTATGTAAGGAGAGTTTGTGGGAAGAAAAAAGCCAAAGACAAGCCTTGAGTTTGTCCTAAAGGATCCACCAAAGTCCGTGGTGACGCCCTTCCTTGTGGCTGACCTTGCGCTTTTACTCATGTTTGTGTGTCATATTCCGCTGATGGTTATGGGAGAGCTTCCGCCAAATGATATTCTTCCAGCCGTACTAGGGCTTCTAGGAAGCGTGCTTGCAGGCGGCTTAATCCTTGTGTGGATTACCCGCGTCAATAAGCGTGATTTTAGGTCTTTGGGTCTTCGAGTAAGCTCTTGGCCAGGGTTTATGCGTGGAGTTACCTTTGGCTTCTTGATGGTACTGTTTACCTTTGGCTCTATCATGCTTATTGAAGGCTTTGATTTTAACTTCAACGCCTCCTATAACATTTTTGCCGCTCTCTTTTTGCTTGTGGCAACACTTATTGAGTCCGCTGCAGAAGAAATCTTGTTTAGAGGTTACCTACAAACTGGTGTTGCAGCTAAGAGTTCTTTCCCTGTAGCGCTTGTGCTTCAAGCAGTGCTCTTTACCGCAACGTATGGACTAACGCCTAACATCTCTATTGCCGCAGCAATCTCAGTCTTTTTAATGGGCATTCTTTATGGCTTGGTGTTTTGGCTTACCGATAATCTGCTCATGACCATTGCTATGCACTTTATCTGGAACTTTGTAACCGGTCCTATTCTGGGCATCTCGGTTACCACTACGCTTCTTCCTACCACGCTCTTAACAGCGTATCCTGCAGCATCTGAGTTTATCTCGGGTGGCGCCTATGGTATTGAAGCAAGCGTTGTTACCATTTTTGTATGCCTTGCTGCCTGCGCTATAGT
>CAKAPZ010000153.1 GCA_916720015.1 uncultured Atopobium sp.
ATGGCAAACTGGGTGTTTGGATTGTCCTTAGCAGCCTTAAGGGTTGCGTCTGCCATAGCAAAGCCAACGCCCCAAACAAGGTCAGACTCAGCGTCAACAGCCTTATCAAGGTTGGTTGCGTAATCGGAATCCTGCTTGGACTCAAGGTAGCTGACATCCCAGCCGTTCTTGTCCTTGAGCTCGGTCATGCCCTCCCAAGCAGACTGATTGAAGGACTGGTCGTTAACACCACCAGTATCGGTAACCATGGTGAGCTTCTTTTTCTTCTCACCTGATGCCTTCTGGCCACCATCGTCCTTCTTCTGGTTGCAGCCTGCAAGACCTGCAAGTGCTGCAAATGCGCCAACGCCGGTTGCGCCGGTCACAAAACTACGACGAGAAACGTTCTTGTTCATTCCGTGCTCTCCTTACCTCATGTGGCGGGAACGTCCAGCTTTAGCGCTGGATCTTTATGAGAAGTTGACCAAACTCCCCTAACTTAAGCGGAAAATCCGCATGGTTCCAAAACAAACAGCAATGGCAAACTGCTAATCTGCAATGCTTTATGCAACAAGTGCCTTAAGCAACAACAGAAAGAGCAACCTCCATCATCTGCGTGAAACTAGTCTGACGCTCTTCAGCAGTAAGTGCTTCTCCTGTAAGAGGCAAATCAGAGATAGTTAGCAGCGTAAGCGCATGCTTATGAGCGTGCATGGCGTTGAGATACAGGGCTGCCGACTCCATCTCAACGGCAAGAACATCCATGCTTGCCCATTTTTGAAGCGAGTTGTCTACGGTGTAGAACACATCGCTTGCCAGGATATTACCAACGCGAACGGGATAGCCCAGCTTTTCTGCACCAGCAACAGCCTTGCTCAACAGGCCAAAGTCTGCGATAGGTGCAATGGTTCCAGGCATTCCGTACTGTGATGGATAATTAGAATCAGTGCTGGAAGACATGCCAATAACAATGTCTCTAAGCTTTACCTCAGGAGCAAGGCCGCCAGCGCTACCAATGCGGAGAATGTTGTCAACTCCGTAGAAATTAAAGAGCTCGTAAGAATAAATACCAATGGAAGGCATGCCCATACCAGAACCCATAACGGAGACTGGCTGTCCCTTGTAGGTGCCGGTGTAGCCAAACATATTGCGAACGGTGTTGAACTGCTCAACGTTCTCCAGGTACGTGTCTGCAAGAAGCTTTGCACGCAAAGGGTCACCTGGCATGAGGACCGTCTTAGCAATCTGGCCCTCAACAGCAGCGTTATGGGGAGTTGGGGTAGTAGCCATTAGTTCTCCTTAAGAATCTCTGACAGGTGAGAAGTTCCAACACCCAGTTGCTCAACGCCAAAATAATCAAGGATTGTCTCGGCCATATCGGCAAATGTGGTGGTTGTACCAAGGTTGGTGTTTGGCTTGACCTTTGGACCCGTGATAAGCAGTGGCACGTACTCACGAGAGTGATCAGTAGATGGTGTTACTGGGTCACAGCCATGATCTGCGGTGATAATGAACAGGTCATCCTCGCGAAGGCCCTCAATAATCTGAGGAATACGCTCGTCAAAGTAAGAAAGAGCGTTGGAGTATCCCACAGGATCGTTGCGGTGACCGTAAATCATGTCAGTGTCAACAAGGTTGGTGAAACACAGGCCATTAAAGTCTTTGCTGGTGGCCTCAATAGTCTTTTGAATTCCATCAGCGTTGCAGGTGGTGAACTCAAACTCAGTCATGCCACGGTGAGCAAAGATGTCATAAATCTTGCCAATAGAAAGAACGTCAAAGCCGTTCTCTTTAAGGCGATCAAGCATAGTTGGGCCCGTTGGCTCAAGCGAGAAGTCATGACGGCGAGAAGTGCGCTGATATGGCCACTCTCCCTCAAAAGGACGAGCAATAACACGAGCAACACCGTGCTCACCCTGAAGAATCTCGCGCGCAATGCGGCAATACTCATAGAGTTTCTCGGGACTTACCACGTCCTCATGAGCAGCGATCTGGAAAACAGAATCTGCTGAGGTGTAGACAATCAGAGCACCAGTCTCTACGTGCTCTTTACCAAAGTCTCTAATAACGTCGGTTCCGGAGTAAGGTTTGTTGCAGAGGACCTTGCGGCCCGTCTTCTGCTCAAACTCCTCAATGACCTCCTGTGGGAAACCATCAGGATAGGTTGGGAACTTCTTTGGAGAAATGACACCTGCCATCTCCCAATGACCAACCGTAGTATCTTTACCAGCGGATTTCTCCTGCATGCGAGCGTATGCGCCCTCAGGAGTCTCAATTGGCTTCAAATCAACGTCATAAACGGTATCAAGTGCTCCATCAATATTAAGAAGGCCCAACTTTGTCATATTTGGGATATTAAGAACGCCGCTTGTTGCGCAGGCACAAAGGGTATTGCTACCCTCATCTCCGTATGCCGCCGCATCAGGCTCTTCGCCGATGCCAAAACTATCAAGAACAACTACAAAAACACGTTTAGGCATACTACCTCCTAAAACGCCCGAAACAAGCATTTGCGCACGATACATACGCAAGCTAACTTATGTGGACGAGTCATTACTATTCATTAAATATATTATTACAGTTGCATAACACCGACGCCCAATTTAAAGAGATTTTCACGATACAACCGTTTGCAGATACTAAAATTCTGTAAACGGTACGCAGCAAATGCTTAGAAAAATCGGGCAGGTAGAACAAGCGTGGCGAGAAAATCTTTGAGCTCACCAGGGAAAAATTTAATGAATTCATTCTTTACAGACTCTAGCTGCTGTCTTATCGTTGTCCAAAGCAAGGTTTAAGCACTAGCTTAAATAAGATAAGCACCTATTTAGAAGTTTTATATAAGCACCTGTTTAGTCGGATTTTATTTTTGCTGCTAGGAGGCCTGATGCTCACCAATCGAGAACAGATGATTTTCAACTGGATTAAAGAGCAGCCTTCCATTACTCAGAAGGAAATTGCAGAGCG
>CAKAPZ010000154.1 GCA_916720015.1 uncultured Atopobium sp.
CGTATGTCTTTTGTTGAATTTAAAGAGGTAACAAAGACGTATACCATGGGCTCCGTCAAGGTACACGCTGTCCATGACATGAACTTCTCCATAGAAGAGGGCGAGCTTTGCGTAATTGTTGGCCCATCAGGTGCCGGTAAAACAACTGTCTTAAATATGCTCGGAGGTATGGATACCTGTACCTCCGGGTCTATTTATTTAGACGGAAAAGAAATTGGCGGGCTTTCGGAAAAAGAAAGAACGCTCTATCGCCGTCATGACATTGGCTTTGTTTTCCAGTTTTACAATCTTGTTCCTAATCTCACTGCAAAAGAAAACGTTGAGCTTGCTTCTCAGATTTGTCTTGACCCTATGCAGCCAGAAGATGCACTTCGAGCTGTTGGTCTTGAGCATCGTATGGATAACTTCCCAGCTCAGCTCTCCGGTGGAGAGCAGCAACGCGTTTCTATTGCACGCGCTTTGGCAAAGAATCCGCGTCTTCTGCTCTGCGATGAGCCAACAGGTGCGCTGGATTATAAAACAGGAAAGCAAATTCTTAAGCTCTTGCAGGATATGTGCAAAGAGCAGCATAAGACCGTGGCTATTGTCACGCACAACTTTGCGTTCACTCAAATTGCCGATAGGGTAATCCACGTTAAAGAGGGTCAAGCTCAATCGGTAGAAATTAATCAACACCCAGCTGACGCGCTTACTGTCGAGTGGTAGTTATGCCCCGCGCTCTTTTTACCGAGATTACTCGGACCATCAAAGGGTCTCTCGCCAGATTTCTTGCAATTGCAGGAATTGTTGCGTTGGGCTGCGGCTTCTTTGCGGGACTCAAAATGGCAAGCCCTGACATGCAAGAAGCGGCTCATACGTTTTACGAAAACCAGCACCTCTATGACCTTCGCGTCATCTCAACGCTTGGATTAAGCGAGAAGGACGTTTCCGCCCTGGCGTCAGTTGAGGGTGTTGAAGCGGTTATGCCTTCTCGTACGGTAGACATTATGGCTACACTGACGTCGTCGCAATCTACTGCTCGTGTGAGTTCTTTTAGACCCGGTGAGCTTAACCAGCCAATAGTGGTTGAAGGAAGGCTTCCTCAAGGACCTTACGAGTGCGTGATGAGCGCTGATCCCAAGAAACGTGCAGATATTAGCCTTGGCCAACAGATTGAGCTGCCAGACACTTCAAACGGCGTTCATTTAAAGGGCGGCTCGTACACAGTTGTTGGTTTTGTAAATGCGCCAACCTATCCGTATGTCAGCAATTTTGGCACCACATCGTTAGGCAACGGTATTGTGCAGCAATTTGTGTATGTCACTGAAGATGCTTTTGCAGACGATGACCCCTATACCGAAGTGTATTTGACGGTTCAAGATACTACCAGGTATAAAAGCGGCTCATCTGCGTATCAGAGTGCAGTTGATAGCGTTGTAGAACGAATTACACAGATGAATCCGTCGCTTGCTGCTCTTCGTTTGCAAGAGCTCAAAGATGACGCTCAGGCTCAACTTGATGAGGCTCGTCAAAAGCTGGAGCAATCAAGGCAAGAGGCCGCGGATAAACTAGGAGATGCTCAAAAGAAGCTTGACGATGCAGAGGCTCAAATTTCTGCTCAGCAGCAAAAGCTGGATGATGGTCAGAAGCAATACGATGCAGGACGTCAGCAGCTTACAGCTTCGCGCTACAGTGCTGAGCAGCAATTTGCTCAAGCGGAAGCTCAGATTACAGCTTCAGAGGCTCAGATAGCTCAGGGAACAGCTGAGCTTAGTGCGGGAGAGGCTCAGTATCAGGCTGGTCTTGCTGCTTTTAATGCAGGACAAGCAACGTTTACACAGCAAAAGAGTGCGTTTGAAGCGGGTAGAGATGCGTTTCTTGCAGGACTTGCTGCGCAAGGAATTACGGCTTCTACACTTGAAGAAGCACAGCAGCAGCTCAGTGCTTTAGGTCTGGCAACTACGCAAGTGGACGCCCTTCTCGCCACACAGGCGCAGATTGGCGCTGCAGAGACAGAACTTGCTTCCCAGCAGCAGGCTTTAGCAGCCGCGCGAGAAGAGCTAGATCAGCGCACGGCTCAACTACATGAGGCAGAGTCTCAGGTAGCTCAGGCGCGCCAGGACTTGAGTGAAGCAAGAAGCACTACTGCAGACCAGCTGTCTGCAGCTCAGGAAAAACTTGCCGCGTCGCTTAGCCGCCTAAACGCAGGACAAACAGCACTTCAAAGCGCTGAAGCCCAGACTACTGAGGGAAGGCAAAGCCTTGAGGAGCAACGCGCTGAGGTTGAGAAGCAGCTTGCTGATGGCCAGGCAAAAATTGACGAGGCTCAAAAGAAAATTGACGAGCTCAAAGAGCCCGATGTGTATGTGCTTGATCGCACAAAAGAGATTGGCATTGCAGCGTATCAAGCAGACTCTGAGCGTATCAACGATATTGCTAATGTGTTCCCGCTGATGTTCTTCTTGGTAGCTGCTTTGGTGTCACTTACCAGCATGACGCGCATGGTATCTGAAGAGCGTACGCTCATTGGTGTTCATAAGGCGCTTGGCTATTCGACTGTTCAGATTGCGACAAAGTACCTGTTATATGCCTTGTCTGCTTCGCTTTTAGGCGCTGTTATTGGCATAGCATGTTTAAGTCAGGTACTGCCAGGCGTTATTGTCTCTGCTTACGGGTCTATTTACAACATCCCAAATGGGGGAGCGCCTTACCCTATCCAGCTAGATAGTGCGCTGCTTTCGGGGCTTTCTGGTATAGGCATCACGCTTCTTTCAACCACGGCTGCCGTTTTATCCTCTTTGAAAGAAGAGCCTTCTAGTCTCATGCTTCCAAAAGCTCCAAAAGCGGGCTCAAAGATTTTGCTTGAGCGCGTTGAGCCTCTATGGTCCAGATTGTCTTTCTCGTGGAAAGTTACAATCAGAAACCTTGTCCGCTATAAGCGACGCTTGATTATGACGCT
>CAKAPZ010000155.1 GCA_916720015.1 uncultured Atopobium sp.
TAGCGCAAGCAGCACATTAAGCGGCCACAAGCACCGGAAATTTTGGTGGAGTTCAAAGGCAAATCCTGCTCTTTTGCCATGCGAATAGAAACTGGCTCAAAAGAGAGGCCAAACCTTCTACAGCAGAGCTCTTGTCCACAGTGACCATAACCGCCGATAACTGCTGCTTCTTCTCTGACGCCAATCTGACGCATATCAATGCGCTCGTGAAGCTCGTGAGAAAGCTCGCGCACAAGTTGCCTAAAGTCCACGCGATCATCAGCCGAGAAGTAACACACGACCTTCTCGCCATCAAAAAGGTACTCGACGCCAATAGGCTTCATCTCAAGTTCTTCTTGAACAGCAAACTTCCTGAATACAGGAAGCGCAGCCTCGCCCTTTGCGGCAAGCTCTTCTGCGCGAGCAAGGTCTTCTTCAGTTGCTACACGAACAACGTCTTTGAGCTCGGCTTTGTTTGTCTTGTACTCAAACTCTTCCTGCGAAATCTCACGAGGATCAGCAACAGCAAGACCAATCTCTAGACCGCGCTCGGTCTGACAAATGACGTGGTCACCTTCAAGAACGCCGGACTCCTTTGGATCAAACCAAAGGTCGCGCGCGGCGTATTCAAATTTCACCGGGACAACGGTGGGCATGTAAGTGCCTCCTTGATATGCAGCAGCATAACCTCAAGGGTTAGCTGGGGAGAAACAGAGCGGTCCAGGTTGTATTGAGCCTCTTGCACAGCAGCTAAAGCCCCAAGAACACCCTGGGTATGAGTTTGAGATGCAACGCGGTCGATAATGCCTGCTGCATCCGTATTTACTATTTCTTCATCGACTGCCTCGCAACATAAAAGCACGTCGCGAAGAAGCGATTCCAGAATTGCCAACATTTCTATGATACCCGAACGTTCGCGTGCTGTGAGTTCTCGCTTATTTGCCGCTTCAACCTGCTTTAACGCAGCGCTGGTAAGAAAGTCCTCGTTTTGGGCAAGCGCCTCCTCTTGGGCACGTCTTACATCACCTAGAGGAATTTTTGCAGCTTCTATCAGCTCTTTTGCGGAAGTAAGCACATCCCACGAGTCGTTTCTAAGCAGGTTGCCAAAAACATCAATAAGCTGTCTGCGAATGTTTTTTCGCGTGGCAGACTGCAAAAACTCCACAGCTCTACCAGGAGTTCCTGTTGCCGCAAGTGCAATACGGGCCTCTTGCTCTGTGGCGGAAATCTCTCGCATAATGGCAGCTTTAGCTGCAGCATCAGTGAGTGTTCTAAACGCAACTACCTGACAGCGAGAAACAATGGTGGGAAGCACCGCAGAAGAAGAACGAGCAGACAGAATAAAGATGGTGTCTGCAGGTGGCTCTTCAATAGTTTTGAGCAGCGCATTTGCTGAGTTTTCTCTGAGCAAATCAGCGCGGTCAATCACGTAAATCTTATGAGCTGAGCGCATGGGAGACAGACTAACGTCTGCAATAAGCTGACGAATCTGTTCAATGAGATAGCCGTTTGCGGAAGCCGGAGTAAGTATGTGCACGTCAGGGTGGGTACCGCGAGAAATACGAATGCAGTCGTCACAGGCAGCGTCGCCACCTTGAGCACAGAGAACACACTGCGCCAAAGCCTTGGCTGCAAGGCCTTTACCAGAACCAGGAGCACCTACAAACAGATAGGCATGAGCAAGCTTATGCTCATGCAGTGCACGCGCAAGCAAGTTCTGAACCTGAGGTTGATCCTGAAGGCGCGTTAATGCCTGAGGAAGTGGATAGGTGTTCTGCGTAATATGTGCACTCTCTTGAGTCATAAACGAATCACTCACCAAGCTCACAAATACCAGGAATAAGATCTGCTAACAGACGGCGAGTACGTGCATGAACTTCATCAATACTGCCATCTGCATCAACAGCTTTTACACGCTCAGGCTCGTTTTGTAGAAGCTGGTTATAACCAGCAAAAACACGCTCCTGGAAAGCAACACCTTCTGCCTCAAGTCTATCGGCTTCATTTTGTGTAGCGCGCGCATGAGCAACTGTTGGCTCAAGCATAAAGACAAGAGTTCTCTGAGGAGAAACTCCACAGCTTCCCAAACTATTTGCACGGTGAACGAGGTCTGTATCAAGACCGCGACCAGCTGCTTGATAGGCAAAGGTGGAGTCATAGAAGCGATCACACAAGACAACTTTGCCCGCAGCTAAGGCTGGGCGGATAACCTCTCCTACCAGCTGAGCACGACTTGCTTCGTAGAGAAGCAGCTCACACTCATCGCACATCATGCCATTTTCTGGATTAAGAACCACGCCTCTAATCTGCTCAGAGATAGCAGTACCACCAGGTTCACGAACAAAGACCACATCAAAGCCAAGAGCTTCAAGATCTTCTCGCAGAAGAGAAGCTTGTGTCGACTTACCACAGCCATCAACGCCTTCAAGCGTGATAAACAAGCCTTGTGATGTACGTGCGTCTTTGTTCATGCTTCCCTCCCTCTTAACTATCTCACGATACAGGCAGATTGTGTTTCTCGCCATGAATATTCTAAAGGTTTTGCGCATTTCCACATGAAGAGCGCTCAAAAATGGGTAAAAATACGTATGGAGCGGGCGTTGGAGAGGGACGCTCGTTCTTCCGAAAACGGTGCACCTCTCGATGCACCGTCATACGTTTACTTTTTTGCTGCCTTAGTGGATTTGGTGCTCTTAGTACTCTTACGAGCGCCTCTACGCGGGGCAGTTTTCTTTTCTTTACCAGGGCAATCGTAGTTTGGACACAGCTTCCAAGGACCACGCTGGGTGGTAACAACCACCATAGGTGCGCCGCAGTCTGGGCAGACCTCATCGGTCTTCTCGAGCTTTCCACGAGCTGGTAGAGGATAGCTTGTCTCGCACTCCTCGTAGTTGGTGCAGCGAATAAAACGCTTACCCGTGCGCTCGGACTTGTGCGCTACCAG
>CAKAPZ010000156.1 GCA_916720015.1 uncultured Atopobium sp.
GTTGCAGACATTAAGCTGGACATGGAAGCGCGCAAGCCAATGGACCGCTTGCTTTGCGGAGACGTAGGCTTTGGCAAGACAGAGGTGGCGCTTCGAGCTGCGTTTAAGGCGTGCCAGGACGCTCGTCAGGTTATGATTTTGTGCCCAACTACCATCTTGGCTCAGCAGCACTACGAGACGTTCTTCTCGCGATTTGCTCCGTTTGATTTGAAAGTAAGCGTACTTTCGCGTTTTGTCACGCCGGCTCAGCAGCGAAGGGCGCTCGAGGGATTTGCGGACGGAACCGTAGATGTGCTGGTAGGAACACATAGGTTGCTCTCAGCTGACGTCAATCCGCACGACTTGGGCCTGGTTATCATCGACGAGGAGCAACGCTTTGGCGTACAGCACAAAGAGCAGCTCAAAAACATGCGCGAGCAGGTAGACGTGCTGACGCTCTCGGCAACGCCCATTCCGCGCACCATGCAGATGGCCATGAGCGGCGTGCGCGATATGAGCCTGATTCTGACGCCACCGCCTGGCAGAAAGCCTGTTCAGGTGATGGTGGGAGAGTACAACCCGGATCTTGTTTCCGCAGCTATTAGAAGCGAACTGGAGCGAGAAGGACAGGTGTACTACGTGTCCAATCGCGTGACCACTATTGATGAAGCAGTGGCTCGCGTGGAGGAAGCTGCGCCGGAGGCTCGCGTGGGTGTGGCACACGGCCAGATGAGCGCCCGCGAGGTGGAAAACGTTATGCTTGCCTTCCAGGAGCACGAGATTGACGTTTTGGTGGCCACCACCATCATTGAGTCCGGCATTGACAACTCACACACTAACACGTTGATTATCGAGGACTCTCAGCGTTTGGGACTGGCTCAGCTGTACCAGCTCAAGGGCCGTGTTGGTCGCGGTAGGCAGCAGGCGTACGCGTACTTTATGTTCCCAGCGGAGTTGCCGCTGACGGAAGAGGCAACCGAGCGTCTGACTGCAATCAATGAGTTCCAAGATCTGGGCAGCGGCATGCGTATTGCCATGCGTGACCTGGAGATTAGAGGTGCGGGCTCCCTTATGGGCGCTGAGCAGCACGGAAACCTTTCCAGCGTTGGTTTTGACCTCTTTACACAGATGCTGGGCGAGGCAGTTGCTGAGGCTCGCGGTGAGTCCGCTGAGCTGGAGCAGGCTGAAGTTACCATCAATCTACCTGCAGATTTCTATCTTGATGAGGACTATCTGCCAGAGGTTGACCGCCGTGTTCTGGTGTACCGTCGTCTTGCCGCCGCTACAGAGCTTTCCGATGTGGATGCGCTTCAGCAAGATACCGAGAATAGCTTTGGCGCCCTGCCGCTTGCAGGTAAGAACTTGTTTGATCGTGCCCGCGTGCGCATCCGCGCACAGCGTTTGGGCGCAACGTCAGTGAGTCTGACAAATGGTCGCCTGGTATATCTGGGCGTAGAAATTCCTCGCGAACAAGCCCTCAAGTTGAAGGGCCGCGGTGCTATTGTGTATCCAAAGACGCATAAACTGGCGTATCCGTTTCACCGAAATGAAGAGCAGCTGATGCCCGCTGCCTTAGGAGTTCTGGAAGAGCTTGGTGGCGACGACGAGGTTGAGGAGTAGACATGAGCCAAACAGCAGATAAGACGTCACAGAACGCCGCGAGCGCCGCTCAGAACGTCGCAAGCGCCGCACAGAACGTCGTAGGTGGCGCACGGGACGCCATGAGCGCCGCGCAGAACGTCGCTGACGCAATCTTCACCGCACCACACCTCAGGTGGGGTGTTATTGGCTGCGGAGTTATCGCAAACCAGATGGCAGAGGCGCTAGCATCTGTTGGCAGAACCATCGACGGCGTGGCCAATAGAACGCAGGAGAAGGCCGTCGCGTTTGCGCAAAAACACCACGTCAAGCGTGTATATGACAGCATCGATGATCTTCTCGCCAGCGACGAAATTGACGCGGTGTATCTGACCACGCCCCACAACACACACATCATTTACCTGCGTAAAGCGCTTCAGGCGGGCAAGCACATTCTGTGTGAGAAGTCCATTACGCTCAACTCCGCTGAGCTGCTTGAGGCCGAAGAACTTGCACGTCAAAACGGTGTTCAGCTTATGGACGCCTGCACCATTTTGCACATGCCGCTCTACAAAGAACTGGTCAGCCGCGTAGAGTCGGACGAGTTTGGTCCAGTCAACCTGATCCAGGAGAATTTTGGCAGCTACAAAGAGTTTGACATGAAGAATCGCTTCTTCAATCCCAAGCTTGCTGGCGGCGCCCTTCTGGACATTGGCGTGTATTCGCTGACGCTCGCTCGTCTTTTCTTGAAGAGCCAGCCTCATGACGTGCTTTCTATGATGAATCCGGCTCCTACCGGCGTTGACCAGACAGACGGCATTTTGCTCAGAAACGCCGAAGGTCAGATGGTTGTTCTGGCATTGACGCTTCATTCCAAGCAGCCAAAGCGAGCCATGATTTCCGCCGATAAGGCCTTCATTGAGATTATGGAGTACCCACGCGCGGACGTTGCCACAATCACCTGGACTGAAGACGGCAAACAGGAGAAAGTCCAGGTAGGACGCACTGCTGATGCTCTGGCATACGTGTTGGCAGATCTGGAGGCCGCTGTTGCAGGAGACGCTTCTGCTCAGGCGCAGCTTGAGGTCTCAAAGGACGTGATGGAGCTCATGACCGGCCTGCGCAATGACTGGAATTTCCTGTATCCCGAGGAGCAATAAACTACATGACATCTGACGAGAAGATCGCCCAGCTAGCAGCTACAGTTGATGAAGAAACAAAGGCTCGTCCGGGCGCACCTCAGACGCATCCGGAGTTTGACCGCCTGGTCAGAACCATCTGGCGCCTTCGCCAGGAGGATGGCTGCCCTTGGGACAAGGAGCAGACGCATCAGTCCATCTCAAAGAA
>CAKAPZ010000157.1 GCA_916720015.1 uncultured Atopobium sp.
TACGGAGACCTTGCAATGGCTTACGTACGCACCGGCGATTACGAAAACGCCATGACTGCACTGAAGACTGCGATTCGTTGGAACCCAATGAACTGCGGATTTAGGCTTGATCTGGCTGACCTGTTTAAGATTGCAGGCGATATTCGTGAGCACATGGCTCTGACGTTTGGTGTTTTTGAGCGTGCAAGTGAGGCAAGGTATCTGACCATGGCGTTTTTGAACTTTGCGGCATGGTTTGAGGCTCAGGGTAGGCTCGAGCAGGCCGCGGCATGCTTGAGGGCTGCTCGTCGCTTTGAGGTTAAAGACAGCACTCTTGAGGCCGCGCTTGACCAGGCGGCAGGCACCCCTAAGGACCCTGATGGCCTTACCGACGAAGAGGCAAACGACCTGCTAGAGGCAGAGGGTCTGCCAACAGGCGCAAACGCTGAGATTGCGGTTTGCCTGCTGATGTGCGCACAGGATTGCGCCGCCATGGGCGACAGAGCTACCGCAACTGAGATGACCATTCGCGCTCGCGATCTTGTGGGCGAGCAGGCGGCTCTTGCGCTTCTGCAGCTTGTTCGTGACGCCGCAATCTCCGAGGGCTTCACCGCAGGCGGCAATCCCGTATCTGGCGAGAAAACCGATGCAGCAGAAACTTCAGACGGGGAAGGCAAGTAAGCATGGCCGAGACCCAGGGAAAACAGCAGGGTAAGAAGTCGATTGCACGCAATCGCTCTGCTCGCCATGAGTACGAGATTGGCGAGACCTTTGAGTGTGGCCTGGTGCTTACTGGCACCGAGGTCAAAAGCCTGCGTGAGCGTGGCTGCCAGCTAACCGATACGTTCTGTCTTATTCGTGACGGTGAAGCGTGGATTCACGGCATGCACCTGCACCCATACACAAATGGCGGCGTGTGGAACGTTGACCCAGATAGAAAGCGCAAGCTGCTGCTTCACCGCAGGCAGATTGACTATCTTGACGGAAAGCTTCGCCAGAAAGGCTTGGCACTGGTTCCGCTTGAGATTTACTTTGACGAGCACAACCGTGTTAAGCTGCTGATTGCGCTTTCGCAGGGTAAAAAACTCTACGACAAGCGTGCGTCTGCAGCTAAGCGTGATTCTGACCGCGAGATTCAGCGAGCTCTCAAGGAGCGCAGCCGCTACTAGGAGCACGCCGAACTTCTCGCAAAAAAAATTTCGTGCGAATTTTATGAGAATCATTCCTATTTTCGGAATAATGCTTTAGAATCACTCAAGATTTGCTACTATCTGCATGAGCACTTAACCGCGGATAAGGGCCACGGTTAGTTGTCGTCCGCGTTAACTGCGCGAATAGAAGGAAAAGCGCGCCAGCGCTTGGAGAGAGGAATAAAAATGGCAGAGACTACTTACAAGTTTGTTTGCACCGTTTGTGGCTACGAGGTTGAGGTTGACACTCCAGAGCTTCCTGAGGACTATGTTTGCCCAGTTTGTGGCGTTGGTCCTGAGATGTTCGAGCTTGTCGAGGAGTAAACTCCCCACAAATTAGTCAGACAGGTTTTCCGTGCAAGATTGCACGTTGGTAACCTCTTTGATGATCACCCAAACAAAATCGTAAAAGCGATGTAGGATTTAACCTGCATCGCTTTTCGTATACGTCTGCGTGATATGTGTCGCTGATGTGCGCATTTTGGTTGGAGTAGTCTTGAAGCACGCACTACAAATGTCAGATTCAGTGGAAGTTGCTGCGTTTTTGGCCTTTTCGGGCGGAGTTATGGACGCTTATTCCTACCTGGTGCGCGGCGGTGTTTTTGCCAACGCTCAGACCGGAAACTTGCTGCTTTTGGGTGTAAATCTGACCAGTGGATCGTTTGAAAAGTGCCTCAAATACGCTCTGCCAGTTTTGGCATTTGCTCTAGGTATTGCGGTTTCGTATGCCATTCGAGCTATTGCGCGAGAAGAACATCTGCACTGGAGACAACTTGCGGTTATCGTAGAGATTGTGCTTCTGAGCATTGTTTCTCTGCTTCCAACAGACATGAATCTGCTGGCAAACAGCCTGACATCTCTTGCATGCGGCATTCAAGTCCAGGCGTTTAGAAAGCTTCACGGACACGCGTTTGCCACAACTATGTGTATTGGTAATCTTCGCGGCGGAACGCAAGAAATAGCCGCATATATGCATACGCACGAGCCTGTTCATATTGAGACCTCGCTGCTCTATTTTGGAACTATTTTCTGCTTTGTAGCTGGTGCGGTAGTGGGCAACTTGTTTATTCCGCTGATGGGCACTCATATGATTTGGCTCTCACCTGCGGCGCTTCTCGTGGTTATTCTGGTCATGTTTATTGATCGCGAGAAACAAGTTCTAGAAGCTCACGGTAAGTCCGCAAAGTAAGTCGCAAAACCCGCAAAGAAAGCCGTTCCCAAAATAGTCATATCTTTTTTGAAAGAATGGCAGTTCATGGGGTATACTCTCTACACTTTGAATTGCAGGCGGCGACACTCGCGCACGCAATTCAGGAACATTGAAAACTGCATGGTGGCAGTTTCTCTCATTATTGGGGGTGACTGGATTCGACAAGGTGAGTTTGCGGTGGGCAGCAAGCCGTGGTCTCCTCGCCACGTAAAACAGGGGTAACGTCAAATTGAATTGACAACACTCTTACTTTTGAGCCTCGTATGGCTCTCGCTGCTTAATTTAGTTCAGCGCGTCTAACTGGGATTTTCTCCTGTTCTCAGGGTGACGTCATTTTAGGGAGATGCTTGTAAGGACGTAGTTGGTATGCCTTACAAAAAGATTGAACCAACTGGAGCACCAAACGCCTGTTACTAAGTGTGCGGTACTTGAGATCTAATTAGTAACTGAGCTTGGAGACACCTGCCTAGGATTTGCTTTGGACCGGAGTTCGATTCTCCGCACCTCCACCATACATTC
>CAKAPZ010000158.1 GCA_916720015.1 uncultured Atopobium sp.
ACCCGCATATGAACTGCCTCCCATTTCTTATGTCCAAGAAATGGGAGGCAGTTCACTTTGACTTAGATGGCAGTTCTCAATTGTTTTGGTAAGAATTTAGATTCTGCAAATAATTTATAATTCAGCGCATGCAAGCATGCAATGAGGGTATAGTATGCCTTAGCTAACAAATTGAGGAGTATCTGTATGAGTCCTATTGATATTTTGGTTGTCCTTATCGTCATTGCTCTTGTTGCTCTTTGTGTCCGCTCTCAACTTAAGGGCGCAAAAGAGGGTTCTTGTTCTGGATGCTCTTCATCCAGCAGCTGTGGTACTCATCACGGTGGAGACGGTCACTGTGGTGTTGCTCAGAAAATGATTTCTGACGTTGATAAGGCTTTTGACGCTCAATAGGTCAATTGTCACAATTTCATTAACAATTTTTACCATTCACCCGGTTTCAGGGAAGTGGAAACATAGCCGTAACAAGAATGTGTCATGGTAGTTACGATTCCAGTTTTCTGACCCGGGAGGACCGTATGAGTACGGATAAGAAAATTGACTATATTCTTCGCACGGTAGAGGAACGAGATGTCCGCTACCTGCGTCTTTGTTTTACCGATGTACTCGGCGGATTAAAGGCTCTTTCTATTTCTCCTGAGGAGCTAGAAGAGGCTTTTGTTGAGGGCATTGGTTTTGATGGCTCTAACGTTGATGGCTTTGCCTCTCAGGAGCAGTCAGATCTTCTCGCGTTCCCCGATGCAGACACGTTCCAGATTCTTCCCTGGAAGACAGATGACGGTGTAGTTGCTAACGTATTCTGCGACATTCAGACTCCACGTCGCGAGGCCTTTACGGGCGACCCACGTCTTGTACTGAGAAATGCTTTTATCAAGGCAGAAGACCTTGGCTACGTTGCAAATGTTGGTCCTAAGCTTGAGTATTTTTATTTTGTGAGTGGCTCTGAGCCAAAGCCTATTGACCAGGCGGGATATCTTGATTTGAATTCTGCCGATCTCAGCCATAGCCTTCGTTACTCCACATCTCGCGCGCTTGAGAATCTTTCTATTCCTGTTCAGTATTCTTTCCATGCAGCTGGCCCTGCTCAAAATGGTGTTGAGCTTCGTTATGCAGAGGCGCTAACCTGCGCGGATAACATTGTTACTGCTCGTCTGGTTATCAGACATATTGCAACGCTTCATGGTGTGTTTGCATCGTTTATGCCAAAGCCTCTTCAGGGCGTTCCTGGCTCAGCCATGCTTTTGAATCAGTCGCTTCTTGACCATGATGGCGAGTCTTTATTCTGGGCTCCAAAGACTGAGTCCGAGGCTCACCTTTCTGAGCTTGCTCAACAGTACATTGCAGGTCTTATTAAGTACGCTCCAGAATACATGCTTATTACTAACCCAACGGTTAACTCTTATAAGCGCTTTGACCGTGATTCTATCCCAGCATATGCAACATGGGGCCGCAAAAACCGCTCTGCTATGGTTCGTATTCCTACGCACAAGCCAGGCAAGCACGTTGCCACCCGTGCTGAGCTGCGTATCCCTGATCCAACCGCTAATCCTTATTTGGCCAACGCCGTTACGCTTATGGCCGGTCTCAAGGGCATTGAAGAAGGTCTCTCGCTTCCTGAAGAGTTTGTGGGCGGAAATCCTGCCGATTATGGCGAGAAGCTCCCAACTAATCTTGGAGAAGCGCTTGAGCGCTTTAAGCAGTCAGAGCTTCTTAAAGATGTTCTTGGCGAGCACATTTTTACCTATCTGTGCGAGCGCAAGGCAGAGGAGTGGCGTGAGTTCTGTCTCACCGTTACTGATTGGGATACTCAGAAGTACTACGCAGGTTGCTAAGCAACTATTCCTCTTGCAGTTATATGTATCTTTGAACCCTGCTCTGAATTATTCAGAGCAGGGTTTTTTGACGAGAAACCCTTCTTACGCTCGAAGAATACTGCTTTCTTTTTCAAATTGTTACCGTTTTATGAACTGAAAAAATTACTTTTACCTGGTCTTTATTGGATAGAATGACTAAATAATAGTCATTTATACAAAGAAGTTGTTCTTCTCGCCATTTTTATGCAATAAAAACGAGAATAGTGGATAAAATTATAAGTAGATTTTTCATATTTGCTTCCTATAATTCATTCCAATGAATTTCAGCTCAGATTTATTCAGGAAGAGGCAGATATGAAATCTTCATTTGTAACTACAGTTAAGAAAGCCGCCCTAAAGGGCGTCGCAGTTGTTTCTATGGCATGTGCACTTATGGGCCTTATGGCTTGTTCGCCTTCTAAGCAAGAAAATGCTCAGTCAAGCGCCACATCACAGTCAGAGTCTGGCTATACGCTGGTAACTAAGGGTCATCTGACTGTTGTTGCAGAGCTTGGTTTCCAACCATTTGAGTACTTTGAGGGCAACTCAACTACTCCTGTTGGTTTTGACGTTGATCTTATTACCGAGATTGCAAAGAGGCTTAACCTCGAGGTTACATATTTGCCAAACCAGAAGTTTGAAACCCTTGTTCCAACTATTAAGCAGGGCGGCAAAGCAGACGTTGCTATCGCAGGTATTACTATCACTGACGAGCGCTCTCAGGAGGTAGACTTCACTACTTCTTACCTCGACTCCAATCAGTCTCTGGTTGTTAAGTCTGGCAGCACTGAGACCGAGCAGACACTCAACGACGCCTCCAAGAAGGTTGTTGTTCAGACAGGTACTTCCGGCGAGGATTGGGCCAAGGAGAACCTTCCAAAGGCAACTATTGTTTCTGTAGACGATGTTGCTGCAGCAATGGCAGGAGTCCAGACTGGTTTGTACGATGCTATGGTCATTGACTTGCCTGTTGCTTCCA
>CAKAPZ010000159.1 GCA_916720015.1 uncultured Atopobium sp.
TTTACCAGGGATTTCATTGCATCACAAAGCTCTTGCGTATAGGTTGGATACATCTTGCCGCCATCGCCCATAACTGGATCGACAACACGAAGCGCCTTTGGATGCTCCTGGTACAAACGCTGAATGCTCGCAACCTGCTCAGCAGCGCCGAGGAAGCCAGAATAAATGGCGTCCAGGTCAATGCCCTCTTCCTGCCATGCATCAAGGTAGTCCTCGAGCATATTGGTGGTGTCATGCATGTAGAACGTAGGGAACTTGGTGTGTGCCGAGAAAAGCGACGTAGGTACTGGGCAAACGTCACATCCCGCTGCCGACAGAACCGGAATAGCTACGCCAAGCGAGCACTTTCCGTATCCGCAGAGGTCATGCACTGCGGCGATGCGAGGGATGTACGAGCCTTCTCGCTGGTACAGAACAGAGTTGGTTTCATTCATTACAGTTTCCTTTCACGTGGACTGATGGACCAACGTTCTAGAAAATCATACTCTATACTGTGAGATGGATATTTGACGTATCCGCCTATTTTATGAGACGTAACAAAGGAGCAGAGATGGCAGATCAGCCTGTTGTCGGCATTATCATGGGATCAAAGAGCGACCTTGCAACTATGGAGGGATGCACCGCTGAACTTGAGCGCTTGGGCGTTCCATATGAGCTGGTCATCGCATCCGCACACCGCACTCCAGACAAGGTTCACCAGTGGGCCGAGACCGCTGCTGACCGTGGCCTCAAGGTAATCATCGCAGCTGCAGGAAAGGCTGCTCACCTGGGCGGAGTTGTTGCCGCATTCACCCCACTGCCTGTCGTTGGCGTTCCAATGAAGACCTCCGACCTCGGCGGCATGGACTCCCTGCTTTCCATGGTTCAGATGCCATCCGGCGTGCCCGTTGCCTGCGTTGCCATCAACGGTGCCAAAAACGCAGCTATTTACGCCACTCAAATTTTGGGCGCTTCTCTTCCAGAGTATCGCGAGAAGATCGTCCAGCTTAAAGCCGAGATGGCTGACGCATAAGCTAGCTCGTACCCGCACGCACGCAGCCTAGTCCGCACGCGTATCCACACGCGTCTGCACGTCTGCGACCGCACACGAGACCCGCGCTTTAGGAGACCTGAGGCGCGGGTTTTGCATACCGCAAAATGTGATTATGCGATGACTTCATAAGATGTACAGAGACTTTTGTTTCGTGCATAGCTAAACTTTTAAGGGGTATGACAAAGGTATGACAAAGAGTACCTTCAGAAGGGAAGTGCATGGAATCAAAAAACGGCAAGCATTTTGCTTCATTCGCCGCTGACGATCAGACGGCTGGAAATACTCACATCTCAAAAACATCCGTCGAGATGGTTTCTATGAAAAATTCCGCGTCCTCAAAAAAAGAGGGCAACAAAAAAACCTCTCCTAAAAAGTCTGGCGAGAAACCCGCTAAGAAGAAAGGTTTTGCCTATATTCTTTCTACACTCTTGCTGGTAGTTGGCATTGGCCTCTTGGTTGTTGCCGGCGTTATGTTTGGCAAGACCCAGCTTGAATACCACGAGCAAGACGTCATCAACGAAGAGCTTGCAACATACGCAACAGTTTCCGAGAAAAAAGATGAGGCTCCAGTTATTGATTGGGCTGGCCTTCAGGCAGTAAATAACCAGGTAGTCGGCTGGATTCAGATTCCAGATACACAGGTCAACTACCCTGTTTATCAAACCACAGATAACGATCACTACCTGCACACAAACGCAAAAGGCGAGTGGTCAATCGGCGGTCAGATTTTCATGGACTACCAGAACAACCCAAACGGCCTTACTGACCAGCAGACTATTCTCTATGGTCATCATATGAGAAACGGCTCCATGTTCCAGTACATCGGAGCAATGAACGACCAGTCTACCTTTGATAAGGTCGAGACCATCTGGTATGTCACGCCTACTCAGACATATGAGCTTGAGCCTGTGTTTACCTATCACACTGATGAAGACGACGAGGAAGTCAGGCAGTTTAACTTCGACTCTGTCGATGCGTTCAGGTCTTACCTAAAAGATAGACTTTCTAGGGCAGTAAGTTCTCGCTCTGATGCAGCAGATGTTATTTCTCGCGCAGATCATGTTCTTACACTCTTTACCTGCAATTACACCGACCAGTACGGCAGGACCATGCTCATTTGCGTCCCAAAGACTGAGGCTCAGCCAAAGGCTCAGTAGCTGGTGCACAGGTGGCAGGGGCTCCAGCGGAGTTAAGCGGAACTCTAAGAAGGCCGTCAGAACTCTTGCAAGAGCGGTCCGTTAAGCTCTACAAAATGCTACTTTCTTAAAAAATTGTTACACGCTCCGAACATATTTGTTCGGAGCGCTTTTTCTTGCAAATTTCCAGGTACACTGTATGTACTGTTGCCAAACGTGAGAGACGTTTGATCAAGGGTGACTCAAGCCGAGGAGCCCGGAAGGGATCCAATGGAACTTCACGAGGAATGTGGCGTCTTTGGAGTATGGGCGCCTGACCGTGACGTTGCTCGACTCACTTATTTTGCGCTGCACGCGCTGCAGCACCGCGGGCAAGATTCCGCAGGTATAGCCGTCGGCGACGGCCAGACCGTGCTTATCAGAAAAGACACGGGCCTCGTAACTGAAGTTTTTAACAACGACGATCTCAACGCAATGCCAGGTAAAGTGGCTATCGGCCACTGCCGCTACGGCACTGCGGGTGCCAAGGGCTGGGAGTCGGCTCAGCCACACATGTCGTCCATCGACGAGACCCTCATTGCTCTGGCTCACAACGGCACCCTCGTTAACTTTGACTCCTTGCGAGAAGAACTGTCTTCTCGCCAGATTTCCTTTAGATC
>CAKAPZ010000160.1 GCA_916720015.1 uncultured Atopobium sp.
GGTCACAGACCACGCAGACTACATATCTACATTCACCTTCTGCTCAGCAGGCATCTCCTGCAGCTGAGCCAGAGATTTTGCTGGATCGATATCGCGTTCTTGCCCGTAGGGGTAATGGAGGCTTTGGCACCGTCTGTACCTGCTGGGATACTCGTTTGCAGAGGCGCGTAGCAATCAAACGTATGCCATTGTTAGGTGCTTCCGAAACACCTGGTGTGCTTGCTTCTACTGTTGACGAGGCTCTTTCAGAGGCAAGAACTGCCTGTTTGCTGGCGCACCCCAACATTGTGACCGTTCACGATTTTGAGATTGAAGGCGACTACGCCTACCTGGTCATGGAGTTTGTTGACGGCCTCAATCTATCTGAGCTTCTAGCTCGTGTTGAAGGCGGTTATCTCACCTACGCTGAGGCCGCTCACATGGTTTCTTCACTTGCAAAGGCGCTTCAATATGCCCATGAAAACGGCGTACTCCACCTGGACATCAAGCCAACAAATATCATGATTGACCGCCAGGGTACGGTTAAACTTGCCGACTTTGGTATGGCAACACTTGCCTCAGCTGCTGGTTATGGTGGTGCTCGCGGAGGTACGGTAGGCTACATGCCTCCTGAACAGGTTGAAGGCATGCTTGTTGACGAGCGCGCTGATATTTTCTCGCTTGCTGTTGTTCTGAGGCAGGCGCTAACGGGCGTCAATGTATTTGCAGGCAGAACGGCTAAAGAATCCCTTGATCACATCTACAAGGGCCCAAAAATTCCTCTGCTCAAACAAGATCCCGAGGTTCCCTTTACTGTAGATGCTGCTCTAACGCAGGCGCTTTCCCCTGAGCCGTCAATGAGACAAGGAAGCGTCTTGGAGTTTGCACAAGAAATTGTGACTCCTCTTGGCAGCGAAAAGCAGGGCGAGAAAAGCCTCAAATCCCTGGTGGAACAGTCAGAAGAAGAGGAAACCGAGACCTGGGACGTCAAGCATCTTCCGCTCTCAATCCGCTTCCCCTGGCTGCCCTCGGCTGCCGTGCGTGGCGTATCAGCCCTGGTCACCGGCGTTCTTCTCGCCCAATTGTTCCAGCTCATTGCCCCAGAATCGCTTGCGTTTATTGTGGTTGGCTCTCTTGTAGGAGCTACGGCTGCTGCCCTTTGGACGCCCTTAGGATCTGCGCTTGTCATTGCATGCGCGGTGTACGCTTTGGCAAGCATTAGTCCTACCAGCACTTCATTTCCGTTTGCAACGCTCGTAACCTTGGTGAGCGTTATCTGGTGGGCGTTTGCGGGAAGAGTCTCAAAATTCAGCAGCATTAACTGCCTCTTGGGCGCTTTGTTACCTGCTCCGGTTTCAGCTCCAGCACTAGTTTCTGCAACAATGAGGCCTCTTCCTGCAGCTTTAACAGGAGCCTTTAGCTTTCTCTTTGGAACACTGCTTATCAAAGGCATGTCTTTTGGCTTTGCTGCAACGCCTCTTGCCTATGACTACACCTCACTGGCCTCGGGCCTTCCGTTTTGGACTCGTTTGGGAGCATGCGCTCTATCTGCTCTTTTGGGATCGCTGATAAGCCAAAAAAGACGACGCGGATGGGCGGTTTTTGGACAAATTGTCTGCGCCTCATTGCTTTCAGGTGGCTTTATATGGGCAGCTTGGATGGAGAATCCCAATTTTTGGGTAGTTGAAAGTATAGTTTCTGTACTAATTACGTTATTCTTATGTGTACTTGTATGTATTGCAATTGTCCTGATAGGTCCACTTCAAGCGGATCAGGAAGGCGAGGAATTAGATGAGCTTTCTTAGTGACTTTGAAAACCGTATTGGTTCGGTCTTTGGCGCCGCACCTCAGGGATACGCAGAGCCTTTCTCTTTTAAGAAGCTTGCCAAACGTGCAGCTAAAGAGATGGAACGTGAGACGTATGAGATTGATGGCGTAGACACTGCGCCAGCTCTCTATACCGTTTTAGTTGCTCCTCAAGATGATTCACTGATGCGTCCTCTTTATGCTGATCTAACTGCAGAGGTTTCTGACTTTGTGGCTGCTCAGGCTCAGCAAAAAGATTATGTATTTGTAGGACAGCCACTTGTTCGTTTTATGGTTGACCCTTCTCTGAAGCCTGGAAAATTTGCTGTCTTTGCAGAAAATGTTGACGGCAATACCCTTGACCAGCTGCGCAATGAAGAGCGTGCGTTCTTGGGCGGAAACTCCAGCGTCGGAGGAGCTGCAGCTCAAATGCCTCAGCAGCACAATTCTCGCGCTGCTGTTCAGCCAGAGCCACAGCCAGAGCCAGACCCTCTGTCCGTGGTTCGTCCTGTTGCCGCAGAAAATGCAACCCCAGAGGTTTTGGGTGATCTTGCTGGTACAGACGCTGGTCTTGCGGTAATGCCACCAGATTTTGTTGAGGCTCAAGGCGCAATTCCTGTTGTTTCTGCAGCTGAGTCCACTCCTATGCCTGTTCTTCCAAGCTCAAACGGGCTTCCAGACCTTCCCGTGAACGGAGCTATCCCAACAGCAGCTCCTGTTCCTATGACTCAGCGTCGTATCACGCCTTCCCTTGATGCCCAGTTAAACGGCATGGGTGGACGTCCTTCTCGCAATATGCAGGGCACGCCACGCGCAAACATGGACGCTACCTGCATTTTGATTGATCGCCAGAGCGGTCGCTCGTATCGCGTTGAGGCTCCTCGCGCCATCATTGGTCGCGAGCGCTCTCAGGCAGACGTTGTTCTGCGCGATCCTAACGTTTCAAGACGTCACGCCGAGATGACCTATGACGGTCACGATTGGCATATTGCTGATTTGCACTCCACTAACGGAACGCTTGTCAACG
>CAKAPZ010000161.1 GCA_916720015.1 uncultured Atopobium sp.
GACTCAGAAGCAACATTATTAGTAATAGAGCCACCGTTGAAGGTAAAGTCTGCCTTTGACTTAGAATCACCAAACTGAGGATTGCCTGCGTAAACGTATACGCCAGCGCCTTCTTTGGCCTTGTTGTTAGTGATATAACCACCACCCATAGTGGCTGTTGTTGTCTCACCGTTTGGATCCAAGGCATAGAGCATCAGGCCACCAGAAGAATTAATGGTAGAAGAAGCATCGCCACCAGTGATGGTTCCGCCAGTCATAGTGAAATCTGCATTTCTTACCAAAACGCTACCAGAGTACTGATTGGTAAGAGTAGTGTTCTGAATGGTACCGTCACGGAGCTCACCTGTTGCACCATTTGCAACAGTAACTGCGCCACCAAGAGCGTTTGCAACCGTGCTGTCCTGAATGGTGCCGCCGGCCATAACAAATTTTGCACCAGCGCCAGTAGTAAGAACTACGCCGTTATTTCCAGGTGTAGGTTTTGCCTTACCGTTTTTAATAACGCCACGAAGCAAGGTAAAGCTACCACGGTTCTCAACGGCAAATGCGGTGTTGTTGCCATCAATGGTGGCACCATCAAGAGTAACTGCGCCGCTAGAAGCAATCTTGAACATATAGAACTGATTAGAGCCGGTCATGGCACTTGTAATAGTTCCAGTACCCATCAACCTAATGTTCTTATTAGCTGGAACCTGGACTGGAGCAGTAATGGAAAAGTCCGCATTTACCTGAACGATAGTCTGCGAACCATCTGCTGAAGCAGCAGCAATAGCAGCCAGCAGCTCAGCCTCTGAGGTAACAGGGGTAGTGTCTGCGAGTGCTTGCTTTGCAAGTCCTCCAACAAGCGAAAGTGCTAGCACAAACGTAGCAACAATCGCCATGCTCCAACGTGAAAGCCTTTTCATGGCAAAACTCCTTGCGCTTAGGGAGCCTGTAGTAACAAAACAATAAAACAATTAATATAAAAGCGTAAAACAGTGCAACTTTAGCGTACTTTACTCTTCTTTGTCTAGCTGTTCAGGCTCTTCCGGACGATGTTTTAGGCGATCGTATTCTTCTTCGGTCAAAACATCTTCAATTCGCAGGTTAACACCAGAAACTTCAAGGCCTGTCATACCGGTGATTTTCTCGACAATTGTATGCTTAACATCCTCAAAAATCTGAGGCGCATAAGAACCATATTTAATAAGTACAGAAACGGTAACATTTAGCGAGCTATCAGGCAGCACCTCTACAGTGACACCTTTAGCCGTATCAGATGCACCAAGTACATCCTGAACTCTGTTAAGCCAGTTTCCACGAGCACCCACCACGTTGGGGACGTCACGCAAAGCCAACGAGACGATCTTCTCGACAACTCCACCAGAGAAGGTAAGAGAGTCTGTATCCTCAAGATCTGCATCGGAAGGAACATCTGTTGTCTCTTCTGCAGGAACAATTTCTTCAGAGGTGGTCTCTTGCAAATTAGTAAGCTCTTCTGCCACAGCTCTCTCCTATCTAGTTTCTGTCCGTAAATAAGGAACGAATCTTTGCCAAAATGGTTGCCTTTCCGTCAAAAATCTGACCGATGGCAACTCCTATCAGTACAAACAATGCAACAACTAGCATTTTAAAAAGGCCAAACGTAAACAAAAAAATTGCAAACAAGAGGCCCAAAAATCCGCCAATAATGGCACCTGGATGGTCAACGACGTATTTTTTGCACTTCTCCTGCATCTTCTGAAAGAAGCTTTTATCCATTGTCTGTGACCTCCTTTGCATCTGGCTCTGAGATACTCAATCGAATGTCTTTACCAGTCTGCTGAGCAGCGGCTTGAGTGGAAGGTTGCTCGTAAGATTGCTCTTCTACAATCTCTGGTTCTGGAACAATCTCTTTTGACTGAGACAAAGACGTACCTTCTTCATCTTTTGGCGAGAAGGAACTTGGCTTGATAAAAGAAAGATTGATGCTAGAAACACAAGGTCCGCACACGATAGCAAGACCAGACTGAAGAGCGTTATAGAACTCAGAGCCCTTTGCAGTGACATCAACAGGCTCTTTGGGGAGAATATCAATCTGTACAGCTACAGAATTATTCTTAGAAATCTGCACGTTAACACGATGTGCAAGGCAAGTTCCATCTTCTTCAATAATATGGGCTGCCTGAGAAGAAATGGCATCTTTAGTGACGGAGATTGTTCCGCCTTCAACTGTTGCAACCGTGAGCTTTACCGTTTTTCTAATAAATAGAGCTCTAAACAACACCACAACAAGACCAAAGATGCTAATAGCCGCACAAGCGTTAAGAGCAATAAGGTAGGGCTTGGTAAACAAGAGATTAGTTGCCTGATGTGTCCAAGGACCAAACCACGTTAAAGCAAGAGCTAAAAATACAAATGCACTTGCAAGAACATAGAGTATGTAGCAAAAACGCTTGAAGCCGCTCATGGCACCTCCACTTTCTTTTATATAAACAGTTTAACCCCAATACCGGACAAAAAGAGAATATAAAAACTGCCTCCCGGTGGAAGGCAGTTTTTAGTCTGTATATACCGTTAGCAGAAAACGAACTTAAGCGTTCTTCATAACAACGGAGCGAACAACTCCCGCCGCGTCGTCACAGGAATCCAGAACAGTCTCCATGCGGTCAAAAATACGAAGCCAAGCAACGGTGTGTCGACCAGGCATTTCATCACGGAACAAGCGAGAGAGTGCGTTGTGGTAAATAAGGTCTCCCTCGTCCTCAACGTGACCAAC
>CAKAPZ010000162.1 GCA_916720015.1 uncultured Atopobium sp.
TCTTTTGAATTGATCCAATGGAGCGGAAGGTATCTAGCACCTCCTGCGTCATAGCATCAAGTTTGGCGGGTTTCTCGGCAGTTGATGGGTGTGTTTCAATATCTGCAAGCGCACGCTTGTGCACCAAAGAGTGCTGACGGAACTCCATCTCTACCAAGTGGAAGCCAAAAGTTTGAGCCTGCCAGATAAGCTTCTGAACAGGACCGTAGGCAATACGGAAAGCCCCTGCTTGAGCCAGGGAGTCCTGAATAACACGCAGGTCAGCAATAAACTCTTCGGCATTTTGATACATAAGATCAGCATTGCGCTCAATGGTGGCACTGAGTCGGCCAGAAATGACACGCATAGCCGCACGATGCAGCTCAGATCCAGCCTTATCAATAGCCCTGGAGGTTAGAGCCTGGCTCATCTCCACCTGCTGTGCCCAAAGATTAGCAAGGGCAGGCGAAGCTGGAGTTGAAATGCCATCAAGCGTCAGACCGCGGCTGACTTCCTTGGTAGCCTGAGCCAGTGCCTGCAGTACGTGTACACGGTACTTCTCGGCAACTTGGCGAGAAACCAGAGCAGTAACATTAGGGTTACCGTCGCGGTCGGAGCCAATCCAGCTACCTGGACGGAAAAATGGTGGGCAGACAGGCGACACACAACCAGCGTTTTCTCCCAGCACCCAGTTATCAAAGCGGCGATATACCGAAGGAACCATCTCAAAAAGGGTGGTATCAAAAATGTTGAGGACAGTATCTGCCTCCTCCAAAGGAGTTGGCTTTTTATGGCCGATAGGAGACGTACGGAATAGGCCGTCAATCTCTTGCAGCATGCGACGCTCGTTTTCCACACGAGCAGGACCACCAAGCCTCTGACGCTCATCAAGAAGCTCTGAGATGGTACGGATTCGGCGCTCAACGTTCTTACGACGAGCCTCAGTTGGATGCGCAGTAAAAACAGGGTGGAACTCAAGGCGATTAAGACGTGCTTTTGCCTCTTCTTCGCCGCACTCGTCAATGAGCTGCTTATATGCCACGGTTATCTCGTTGATAGGGTCTTCTGCAGAAGATGGATCAACAGAAGCCTCACGAGAACGCAGGCTGGTAACGCGATAATTCTCTTCACAAAGATTTGCTAAGTGGAAGAAAGTTACAAATGCGCGCATGAGAAGCACGGAGTCTTCCATGCTTAGGCTGTCAATGGTAGAAGCAAAACGCAGAAAAGCATTAAGCGATTCCTTCTCTGAATCTACTTTGAGTACCGCATTGATTGCCTCAAGCAGCAAAGGTGTGCGCGTTGTAGACAAATCATCTGGGCCAGCTTTAATTGCCTCAACCAACAACGTGTCAAAACTAGTAAGAAGATCTGGATTGTACTCAGCAAGCACTTTTCTTACCAAACGCAAAAAGAAGGTAAGGTTATCGCGCAGAGGAGCTGGTGCTTTAAGCGCTTGAATAAGGGTACGAGCAGCAGCAATCTCATTCCCACGTCGTTCAAGAAGCGACTGAGCTACTTCAGAAGTTGTTGCACCATCGATGGGTTTCTCGTCAAAAGAAGCATTGCTGGACTCTAGATTTGAATCTTGAGGATTGCCTGCCATGCTCATCCTTTCGTCACATGACTCAGAATACGTACTATCTACCATACCCTTTTGTAACAATCTTCGCACGATTGTTTGTCAATCTGTTACCTAATGTACATCGTGGACTACAATCGATACAACAAATAAAAATTGATATATCAAAGTTTCTGACCACGCTAAAGAAGATCTTAGGTTTTACATGCTCAATCCATTCAAGAAAAGTCGTACTGCGTACAACAATTCTTCCGTCCATAAGCAGGTAGCGCGTCTACGCACACCTCGCTATGAGCTTGATGACTCCGGTGCAAACGGGAGTCAACCTGGCATCGTGGTTACATGGTGGACCAGGCTTCTGTCTGCGGTAGTCTCTGGCGATATTGCCAATCAAGACGAGCAATACCTAGCACATCAAACGTCCCAGGACTATATTTTTAATGCTCTTGGACAAGGCGCCTGGGGTGCACTTTTTCCTCTTCTGACCGTTGTCTGTTCTCAGCTTGTTGGCATTGAGCAGGCAGGCCTTTTCTCCATGGCATTTGTTGTGGCAACACTTTTGTTATTTGTTGCCCAATACGGCGTCCGTACCTATCAGGTTTCTGACCTAACCGAACAGCGCAGTTTTTCTGATTACCAGATTCAGCGTGCAGCTACCGTTGTTGTCATGGTGACAGCTGGTCTTATTTGGTGTTTCTTCAAAGGCTACACCGAGCCCATGTTTTCTATCTGCACAGGAGCTTTGCTCTTTAGGGCGGTTGACGGTATGGCTGATGTCTACGAAGGTCGTCTTCAGCAAAAAGACAAGCTCTACCTCGCAGGACTCAGTCAGGCTCTTAGGTGTAGTGCCAGTTTTATTCTCTTTACTGTTGTGTTGTTTGTTACCAGAAATCTTGTATGGGCAAGCTGGAGCATGGGTATTTGTGCCCTTATCACTCTGGTATTTGTTTCTGCTCCCCTAGCCATTCTTGAGACCGATAAAAGCGTGCGCATCAAACTTGCAAACATCAAAGATATCTTTGTACAGTGCTGGCCTCTCTTTTTAGCACTTTTCCTCTACAACCTTATTGACTCACTGCCAAAGTTTGCCATGGAAGGCACGCTTTCTTACAGCAATCAGTTGTACTTCAACGCACTTTATTTCCCAGCTCACACTATTTTGATGATCTCTAC
>CAKAPZ010000163.1 GCA_916720015.1 uncultured Atopobium sp.
CCCTTTGCAACAAGCTCACCAGTGGCCTCGTGCTTAGCAACGACGTTCTGGCTTCTGATGGAAGATCCAAATGAACCAAGAATGTCATTACCAAAGTACTTGAGGCAAGTAAGTGCACCAAAGCCAGCAACAAGCAAAACACCAAAAGCAATAAGTGCTGCATTGCCAGTGCCTGCAAAAATAACACCAATGAAGAGGAGAATTAGATAAATTGAATAACCAAGACTCTTAATAGACTTAGCATCAAATTCTTCAATGGTTGCCTCAAGCCCGTGAAGTTTCATTTCTTCAGCAATGGTTTGAGCAGCCTGAAGCTCCTCTTGGCTACCGGCAGGAGCAATATCAATTTGCTCGTCTAGATAGTCAACATAGTCATGTGTAATGGCCATACTGCGTCCTTCGTTGGCATGTCTTTTGACAGGTTTCATACATACGTCATTAGTATACGTCTTATATCGAAATATAGCGGTTAAAGTGTATTTTTACGTCCAAATTTAGAAATTCTGCACTAAATATCAAAAACTTTCGTATATGTTTAGAGAGATTTGAGTTCAGCTAGCAAAAAGCGGGAGGTGGATATGGCTCCAAACGATCAAACTCTAGGTAATAATGAACTGGGAGCCTGGAGGATTTTCTCGCTATTTATGCTGCTGCTTCAAAAGGGACCTTTGCCTTCGGCAGAGATTTATACGGCGATTTACTCGGATTTATCTACTGACTCTGCATTAAGAACGTTTTCAAGAGATCGCGCTGTTTTAAAACAACTCGGGTTTGCAATTACTGAGGTAAAAACAGGAAAAGAAAAGTCATTCTATCTTTCGGACTCAAATTTCTTTGATTCCTCGTACGACTTAAGTCCTGAAGATGCCAATCAACTGCTTGTTATCTGCAGCGCAGTTCTAACTGATACAACTTTTGTGTACCAAGAGAAATTGAGAAACGCGCTCTCTAAAATTGTGGGTAATTTTTATTCCTCGGACTCAGGCAAACCAGACAGCAAAAAACTCAGCGCTTCTTCCCAAAGCAAAGTCTTTCCTGTTCTATACGAATCACTCAGCTCTAAACAACTGGTAAACGTCACCTATACAAATTCACAGGACCAGATTAAACAAAAGCGTCTGGGCGTTCTGGACTTCTTTGTTTCACAGGGACTTCTGTACTTTGTGGGGCAAGATTTTTCGTCCGGTACTGAGAGCGCTTCAATCAAAACTTTTCGCATTGACCGTGTCTTAGATGCTGCAATTCTTAAAGATGAGCACTTCTCCATTCCGAAAGCTTTTAATTCAAATGACTACAACCTGCTTGATTTCCAGCTCGGATCGCAGGCTGGCACTCTTGTTGCATTTGTCCCCAAAAACATACTCGCTGCTTTTGAGCATTTCTCGCAAGGTCAAGGGGATGTTGAGCTCCTCTCCAATGGCGCTTTGTGGACCGTTGCTTACGCCCATGAAAACACTGCTTTATCTTGGATTCTTGCTCATGGATTGATTCCAAGGTCTCCAGAGTCTCTTCTCGCAAAATGGAAAGAGTCTTTAAGCGAGGTTGCCAATGGCCGTTAAAAACACCTCTTTTGGAAGAAAAAACATTTCTTCAGCCGTCTACAAACTCGTGTTGCTTGCCGCTGCATTTAGAGATTCTTTTGACACGGTTGAGTTAAGTGCGGTCCAGTCGCGCTTTGACATCTCCTCAGAAGAAGCTGCTATTCTGATGGAGCTCTTGCAGCTTACGGACGAGAATGGCTACCTTCCCCTTCCGCTTACTGGAGATCAAGACACTTTGACACTCGTTGGAGAGTCTCCCTTTAAAACTCGCAGGCTTATCTTAACGGACGAAGAAACGTTAGCGCTTAAAGAGGCGTTTACAACACTTGCTTTGCCTCAAGAAAGTATATTTTGGAAACTTCTGAAGTCTCCATATACGGCAGACTCTTCGTCAAATGATGCTTCAGCTCCGCTTGTCTCCAAAAGTCACTCTAAAGAAGTAAATACGTTCCTCACCTGCTCAAATGCAATTGCCGAGTCACAAATTATTTCATTTGAGTATCGTTCTGAGATGGCGTATGTGGAAACTCAAAGCAATAAAGAAGCTGTAATCAGCCAAAGAAATGTTCTTCCCTATCAATTGTCATACGGCGAGAACGGCTGGCTTATCGAGGGAATAGATTTAGACCTCGAGCAGCAAAGGGTCTTCAGAGTCAATCGCATGAGCCGCATTGAAGCCCGCTCCGCTTCATTGAAGCAGTTAAAACTTGCAGAAAACGTAAAAGAATCTTCTACGCAAGAAAAATCGCAGTTAGTAGAGCTTGTCTTTCTTGATAAAAGTGCTCTTACGCACTATTCGTGGCCGGGGCTTAAAACAGTTGGAAACCAGCGCAATGCCGCAGAGATTAAAGCAACTGTCCCCTATTACGGCGGAACGTGGCTGCTACAGCGATTGCTTGCCCTTAAGGGAAAAGTAACAACCAAAGACAAGGCCGTGATGCACGCAATGCGCACTTACGCTGCGTCTTTGCTTGCTGCAGAAGAGCAGCTCTAAGCCAATCAGGTGATTGAATCCCCGCTACGCGTCGTGTTCTTCTCGCCACTTGGCAATTTGCTCAGAGATGTCCTTTGTCAAGACGCGCTGGTAGTTCTTGTTGGGCAATGACTTCAAGAACGAGCTGCCATATCG
>CAKAPZ010000164.1 GCA_916720015.1 uncultured Atopobium sp.
AAGGTGGATATGCTATTCCATGCGTTGAATTAAACAAAGAATTTGAGATACAAAATATGTCAGGTATCAAATCTCAAAAGAAAAATCGTGCAATCGATCTACTTCTATCCAGCGGTGTATCAAATGCACGAGGTACTCAAAATGTAGCACTTGAATATAACGGATCTGTTCATGAATCGATTGATGCCGCAGACAGGGACTACAAACGAAATAACGAACTTTTAGCTGCTGGTATAGAAGAGTTTGTAATTAGCAAAAATGAATATGACGATATCGTTTTTATGGATAATCTATTTACGGTCATTCGCTCTAGGCTAAATCTACCAAGAAGACATACATCTTCAAAACAAAGGCAAATTGAAAGAGAGAAAAGAATTAAATTGTGGAAAGAGTTAGAAAAGATTTAGAAATACTAACTTGAATCTACGATAAATTCTTCAAGCCTAGGAAATCGTTCAAGCCCTAGGAAATCAGAGCCTGAATAACTTACCAAGTCTGAGTAAAATCGCTCAGACTTGGTGAGAAAAACCGGCAAATCACTCAGACATGGTAAGAGAATCCGGCAAATCGTTCAGACATGATGTGATTTTCAGGCGCACACTCGGCGCACTCCTGGTGCGCTCTTCTCGCGAGAAACCCGGTGCACTCCGGGGTTTTCTCGCTGTGCAAGTCCCGCCGCACACGACAATAAAAGCGCAGCTTAAACGCTTACTCAGCAGTGGGATTGTCGGCGGGGGAGACGTGCATGTTGCCTTCGTTGTGGGCGATGTCCGCAAGCGTCTTGCTGTCCAGGAAACTGGAGGTCATGCGGCCAAGGTCTCGCCAGACATTGATAGTGGTGCAGGACTCCATCTGGGGACAGAGGGTGGTGTTTGTGCAGTTCAAGCAGCTAGCAGGCGCAAGATTACCCTCGGCTGCGCGAAGAATCTCGCCCAGCGTGTAGTCCTCGGGCTTGCGCGTGAGTCGATAGCCGCCACCCTTTCCACGCAGGCTCTCGACGTAGCCCGCCTTGTGCATCAGGGCAATGACCTGCTCAAGGTACTTGCGCGAGATGCTCTGGCGCTCGGAAACATCGCCCAGCGAGACCCAGCCGTCGTGAACGGCCAGGTCAGCCATTGCGCGAAGCGCGTACATTCCCTTTGTAGAGAACATTCCGGCCACGGCTATTCGCCGTCCTTGGCACTTGCGGCGCCGTCCTCGGTAGTCGACGCGCCAGCTGCGGCGGAACCGCTGTTGTGGGCCTCGAGCATCTCCTCGAGTGTGTGCCATGCCAGCTCGGCGCACTTAACGCGCGCAGGCATGTGTGCGATGTCGTGCAGAATGTTTGCGTCTTCCAGCTGGTCAAGCACGGCCTCGTCGGTCTCTTCTCCGCGAATCATGCGTCCGAAGAGTTTGCAGAGCTCAATAGCCTCTTCTGGAGTGCGGTCAATCATCAAGTCGCTCATGATGTCGGCGGACGCCTGAGAAATTGCGCATCCACTGCCGACAAAAGCAGCCTCGGCAATCTTTCCGTCCTCAATACGCACGGAAAACGTCAGCTCATCGCCACAAGAAGGGTTAACGCCCTCGTGGGAGACGGTTGGGTTGTCCATCTGATATTTGTAATCGGGGTGAGAAACGTGGTCCATAAACTCAGCGTTATACAGGTCGTTTGCTGCCACTTATTTCAACTCCTTGTTTATTTGCTGCTGACCGCGCTGCCAAAGATCTTCCATACCTGGTTAAGACCCTCGATGAGCTGGTCAATATCGTGTTTATCGTTGTAGAACGCAACGGATGCGCGGCAGGTGCTGGACTCGTGTAGCTCAATCAAAAGTGGCTCGGCACAGTGATGACCAGCGCGAATGCAAACGTTGTTCATATCTAGGATGCTCGAGACGTCGTGTGGATGAACGCCGCGCACGTTAAACGCCACAGCGCCCACGTGATTCTGTCCCAGCTTAGAGCCAACGATGTCTACAAAGTCCAGCGTGCATAGCTGCTGCACCAAGTACCTGGCGAGAAGTTCTTCTCGCTTCTCGATCTTTGCCATGTCCAAGCCGTTAAGGTATTCGACAGCGGCGCCGGTAGCGTAGATACCTGCGGCGTCCTGCGTACCAGCCTCAAACTTCTCGGGAACAGGAGCCCAAACGGCGCTGGTTTCGGTGACAGAATCGATCATCTCGCCGCCAGTAAGGAACGGTGGCATGGCATCAAGCAGCTCGGCGCGACCCCAGAGCACGCCAATGCCCATAGGTCCGCACATCTTGTGTGCCGAGAAAGCCAGCAAATCGCAGTCAAGATCGTGCACGTCAATAGGGATGTGAGGTGCAGACTGAGCGGCGTCGACAACCATGTAGGCGCCCATAGTGTGAGCGCGCTTGGCAATGGCCTTGATGTCGTTGCGAGTGCCCAGCACGTTAGAGACGTGTGTGACAGACACAATCTTTGCTCGCTCGGTGATCTTTGACGCAATCTCTTCAGGCGTAATCTGGTACTGAGAGTTCATACGCAGGTACACCAGGTTGGCGCCAGTAGCTTTGCAAATCTGCTGCCAAGGGATGATATTAGAGTGGTGCTCCATGATGGAAATGACCACGTCATCGCCTGGCTTGAGCGCATAGCGACCAAGGCTTGAAGCAACCAGATTAAGCGCCTCAGAAGTGTTGC
>CAKAPZ010000165.1 GCA_916720015.1 uncultured Atopobium sp.
CGAGACAGCAGCCACTCATATTTTTGAGAGATTCTGGAGAGCCGACAACGCCCGCATTGAGAGTAACGAAGGCTCCGGACTTGGCCTATCTATTGCAAAATGGATTGTTGACAACCATGACGGTTCTATTGAAGTGCTCTCACACGAAGGTGTAGGCACGCGCTTTACCATCGTCTTGCCTCGAGAGATGTCATAGTAAACCCAAAGACAGATCCACACGTAAAAGGTCCTTCTCGCCAGTCGAGAAGGACCTTTTGTTGTAACTCAAGTATGAAAGAAGGCTATCTTCTAAGCGTTACGTCTGCCCTGATGCAGCTCAACAAACCTCTGCAGCTTTTGAACAACCTCTGGCGTGGACATGTCCTTTTTAACCTGCCAAGACCAATTACCTTCAGCCTTACCAGGAACATTCATACGAGCATCGTCAGAAAGGCCCAGAATATCCTGAAGCGGCAGAATAACTACTGCATTGGATGAGCCGACTACCTGCTCCATAAGGTGGTTAAAAATCTGATGCGATTCATCAGTTGCCTGACCGCCTGTAAAGCGAGTTTCCACAAAACCCATAAGCGTTTGCGTATCATGGGTACCGCTGTACACAATAGACTCCTGAGCTGGTGTAAAGGAATATCTACAGTCTCCATCAGCAAACTGAATGACGCTCATGCCCGGAAATCCCGTCTGAGAAAGCAGCGCTCGGACCGCAGGAGTTATCGCTCCTAAATCCTCTGCAATAAAAGGAAGCGGACCAAGCTGCTTGAAAGCAACGTCAAACAGCTCATTGCCAGGACCAAACTTGAATGAACCCTCAGCAGCAGTCTTTCCTTGCTCAATAGCATAGTAAGACGTAAAGCCAATAAAATGGTCCAGCCTGGTGTAGTCATACAGATAGAAAGACCTGCGGAAACGTTCAATCCACCAACGGTATCCCTCGTCTTTATGGGCCTGCCAGGTATACGTTGGATTACCCCACAGCTGGCCATCTTGAGAAAACGCGTCAGCAGGAGCTCCAGCCTGAAGCTCTGTATGACCTGCATCATCTAAAGCAAAAAGTTCTGGATGTGCCCAAACATCAGCGGAATCCTCTGAAACAAACATAGGCATATCGCCAATAATCTGAATGCCTTTAGCACGAGCCTCCGCTAATGTCTGGCCCCAAATTACGTCAAAAGCAAATTGCTGCTTTCGATGAAGTTCAATTGTCTGAGCAAGCTCAGGACGCTCAAGAAGCTCTTGTGACCAGCTGCGATACTGCTTTGGCCAATCCTGCCATACTTCCTCTCCCAGCAGGTCTTTAATGGCACAGAACGTTGCATACGAATCAAGCCAATATGAGTTTCTCGCACAGAATTCCTGGTATTCAGCGGCTCGCTTACCCCGAGGATCATTGCACTCAGAAATGACTCTCTCCATTGCCGCTGGATCAAGTAGATTGATATTTCCTGCAAAAGCGGAAATTCCCGCGTAAGGAGAGCCGTATTCATCGGTTGGGCTGACAGGCAAAATCTGCCAATACTTCTGGCCAGATTTGGCGAGAAAATCGATGAACTCGGAGGTTGCACGTCCAATAACACCAAGCTTCTGACCTGGCGTAATTGCGGAGTTCTCATCGGCAGGCAGAGAGGTAATGTGAGCAAGCACTCCCATACCAGGCGCAAGAGGCTTTTGTAACCTATAAGCTGGCTGAACGTTTAAAACGGTACAGCCAAGCTGCCACAAAAAGACCTCTGCTTTGCCGTCCTTAACGGGGACTGCTTGGCCGCTAATAACGTCAATGACCTGCATATTTTGAGGTACAGAAACATATACCGTCTTAGCGTCTGAGCGGCTCTTATTCACCAGAACACAAATGCCAGAAGCGTCTTTGTTCTGCTGCTCTTGCTGGCCATCCTCTTGAACAGGCCTACGCCAGAAAGCTAAAACATCATCTGAACCGTCCTCAGGAACAAACGGTTCAAACGATCCGTCTACCAGCAGTGGAAGCGTCTTTCTGAGCGCAATAGCATTGCGATACATATGCAAGTAATCCAGGTCTGCTCGCGGACTGCTTCCTGGCCATGGCATAGTTGCGCGATTTGTTGGGTCAACAAATCCCTCAACGCCCATTTCATCGCCGTAGTAGATTGATGGAACACCAGGAAGTGTCATCTGTAGCACAGCCGTCTGCCACATACGAGCCTTAGAAAGACCGCGCTGATCAGCAGAAAGTCTGTACGTTACCTGCTCATGAGCAGAAAGAGAATCTGGAGTAGGAGCTCCTGCAACCACGTTAATTAAGCGCTCTTTATCATGTGTTCCAAACACATTGAGACAAGAATAAAACGCCTCGTGAGGATAGTTTTCCCACAGCTCCTCAAGAGCTGAAGCTGTTGATTCAGCACCAACCTCATTCATCAAAAATGAAAGTATAGACTTGCGCAGAGGATAATTCATAGGCCCGTCGAGCTCAGAACCTTCCAGATAATACCTGAGTTTTCCGTACGCACGCTTATTGCTTGCGTCTTCCCAGACCTCTCCGATAATGACTGCGTCGCTACGCTCTGCAAGTGCAGCCGCGCGAATCTTCTGAATAAACGAATCGGAAATTTCATCTGCAACGTCTAAGCGCCAACCACGAGCGCCACGGCGCAACCACGTTC
>CAKAPZ010000166.1 GCA_916720015.1 uncultured Atopobium sp.
TGAGCCGCGGCATTGATATCCAGGGCATTGACGCCGTTATCAACTTTGACGTGCCGCTTGACCCCGAGGATTATGTTCACCGTATTGGCCGAACAGGCCGCGCAGGAGCCGCAGGTCAGGCCTATACGTTTATGGGACCAGACGAGGTTACGCCACTTAGAGAAATTGAATATTTCACAAAAGCGCTTATTCCAACATGGGATTTACCCGGCTTTTCTTACGATGCCGGACGTATTATGCTCCAAGACTCCCGCTCTACCACCAAGACCACGCGTTCGATGTTCTCGGGCTCAAGGTCAAGAGGCAAAGGCTTTGGATTTGGCGGCAGATACGGCCGACACACGTAATCTATAATCAGATGCAGTCAGCTAATACAGTAAAGGAATCAAAATGGGCCCTTTTAATGGCGTTGGTGTAATTTTTGCTCTTGGAGCAGCAGCTCTTCATGTGGTTATTTTTTATCTTGAGTCATTTGCCTGGACTTCTGACGGTACACTCAAGGCCTTTAACATGACAAAAGAAGAGGCAGAAAGCACCGAAAAAATGGCTTTTAACCAGGGATTTTACAATCTCTTTCTTGCCATTGAGGTATTCGTTGGCGTCTTCTTGATGGCCACCAGAAATCCAGCTGGTAAAGCGCTTGTTATCTTTGCTGTATGTTCAATGGCATTTGCCGCAATTCTTCTCTATGTAACTTCTCCCGACAAACGCTCTGCAGCCATCAAGCAGGCAATATTCCCTATTATGGCTCTCTGCAATTTGATTCTGTAACTTTTAAACACCATCGCTGAGCACATACAAGCACCCAGCCTTTTGTAAGCACTTCTCGCGAGAAGGAACATCATGAAGCAACTCCGCCCTTATCCTCAGGTTATTGTCACCAAGAAAGCAGCTCGCGCGCTTGCGGGCGGACATCCTTGGGTCTTTGAGGGCGAGGTCATCCGCATGGAACCATCTCCAGAAAGCGGCGAGCGCGCTCAAAATGGTTGCATCGTTGATGTTTTTGAAGAGAACGGAACCTACCAGGGAACTGGCCTTCTGTCAGAAATGAGCAAGATTCGCGTCAGAATTGTGACAAGAAACGCCAACGATAGGCTCAATGAAGCGTTTTGGAGTCGCAAGATTAGCTGGGCGTGGGAACACCGCAAAACCACTATGGGAAACCGCGCTCTACCAGACACTGAGCCCGATACCAATTGCTGCCGCGTTATCTTCTCGGAGGCCGATGGTTTTCCTGGCTTGATCGTAGACCGCTACGAGAACGTGCTTGTTGCGCAGGTAGGAACCGTAGGCATGGAGCGTCTGCGCAACGTTATCTATCCGCTGCTGCTTGAGGTTTTGTCTACAGATGGCCAGGTAATTGATGGCATCTACGAGAGAAATGACTCCCCTTCGCGCCTTAAAGAAGGACTTCCACAATATAAGGGCTGGTGGACAAGCGCTTCTCCTGACGAGAATGGCTTGCTTGCAGAAAGCTCCCTTGCCCTGCCTTCAACTCATGTTCTTGCAACAGAAAACGGACTCAAGTTCAATCTTGACCTGGAGAACAGCCAGAAAACCGGCTTTTTCTTAGATCAAAAATATAACCGTCGAGCAGTCCGTCAGCTTGCACAAGGCCGTCGTGTACTGGATTGCTTCTGTCACGTTGGCCCGTTTGGCCTTAACGCTGCAGCAGGAGGAGCTGATTTTGTCCGCTGCGTAGACGTCAGCCAGACCGCCATTGACCTTGCACGCCAAAATGCGGAGCTCAACGGCTTAGCAGACCGTATGGACTTTACCTGCGCAAATGTTCTTGAATATCTACCAAAGTTAGCGCAAGACCGCGCTCAACTCAAGGCAGAGGGAGGTCCATTTGACCTCATCATTCTGGATCCGCCTGCATTCACCAAGACGCGCGACAAGGTTCGCAGCGCCATGCGTGGCTATAAGGAAATCAACGCTGCAGCCATGAAACTGTTACCCCGAGGTGGCTACCTGGCAACCTGTTCCTGCTCTCACTTCATGACCAGAGACCTTCTCGCCCGGGCAATTGCCGAGGCAGCTCACCACACAAACGTACAGCTCAAGCAAATTGAAGAGCGACAGCAAGCTCCTGACCACCCAATTCTTTGGGGTGTTCCCGAGAGTCATTACCTTGATTTCTTTATTTTCCAAGTGGTTTAAAAAACCTACAATCCATTCTTCAAGGAACACTTTATGAGATTTATTCCATATTGTGATATAATACTCTTATAAATTATTTTACTAATTTATAAGAGTATTTATGGCATACTTTGGAGGCTCTTATGGCTGAGACGGATGTCAGGGATTCACCTAAACAGGCGACCTCAAACAAATACCAGCCCTACTTAACCTATGGGTTATTAGCTTTTATTGGCGGTTTTGCTGGTCTTCATACACTTTATAGAACAGGTAAAGTTTCATTTTTTAGGACTGTATTATCTGGCTGCTTTCTTTATCTTCTCGTTTCTTACAACTATTGGTATCTCTATGCTCTTCTCGCGCTTATAAATTCTTTTATTACGCTCTCCATAGTCTTTGATAAAAAAATAACTGTTCAAAATATCCAAGGAGACGCAGTTCAGGCTCAGGACGCTGAAAGTAATGACAAATTGATTTTGAT
>CAKAPZ010000167.1 GCA_916720015.1 uncultured Atopobium sp.
TCGTGAGGAGAAAAACCAGGAAACCTCAGGTCTCACGCTTACCCTGATTTCCATGAGCCTTTCGGTGGTGACATTCTTCGTCCTCTCTTACGCTCTATCACTTGTGAGTGTGATGTAAATGGCGCAAGAGAACGCACAGGTCAAAGACGCGGTTGCAGAGCAGAGCGTTGCTGCAGAGCAGGACGCGGCTGGTCAGCTTACTGCGAGCGACGGAAGCGTTGTCGAGCAGGGCAAACGCACATCTAAAGAGAAGGCTCCGGTCAACAAAAACAGCCTCAAGTACATCTTGATGGCAATGGGTCCCGGTCTTCTCGCCGCATTTGCTGGTAACGACGCCGGTGGCATTGCAACCTACTCAAGCGCGGGCGCTACCTTTGGCTACTCGCAGCTGTGGACCGTGCCACTCATGTGCTTCCTGCTAATTGTTGTTCAAGAAACCGCAGCTCGAATGGGCTGTGTCACCGGTAAAGGCATTGCGTCGCTGGTACGCGAGCGCTTTGGTATCCGTCTGTCCACGCTGGCAATGGGTGCGTTGCTGCTCTCCAACATCGCAGTTACCTTCTCCGAATTCGCAGGTATTGCCTCTAGTATGGAGCTCTTTGGCATCCCTACGTACGTCTCGGTTCCTATCAGCGCTCTGATGGTGTGGCTCTTGACCGTTGGCGGATCATACCGCCGCATCGAGAAGATTCTACTGGCAATTAGCTGTATTTTTGTCACGTACGTGGTGGCTGGCGTACTTGCTCAGCCTGACTGGGGAGAAGCCCTGCGCGTCACCATCATTCCGCAGCCTTCCGCAGACCCATCCTACATTTCGCTCTTGGTTGCAAATATTGGTACCACCATCAGCCCGTATATGATCTTCTTGGTTGCATCAAATGTTGTCGAGAAAAACCTTGATACCAGCGATATTCCAGCACAGCGTGCCGACAATGTTGCCGGCGCAGTCCTAGCCGAGGTTATTACCTGGTTTATCATGCTGACCACCGGCGCTGTCCTCTTCCCTCGTGGTATCTCCGTTGACTCCGCCGCCGACGCTGCTCGCGCACTTGAACCACTTGCGGGTCAGTATGCTAGTACCCTCTTTGCACTGGGCATGGTTGGCGCGTCCTTCCTTGCAGCATGCGTTCTACCAGGCATTACCGCAAGCGCTATCTGCGAGGCATTTGGTTGGGAGCGCGGAGCCGACCGTAGCTGGCAGGAGGCCCCTGTCTACCACGGCATTATTACAACCGTGCTGGTTATTTCTGCGCTGGTTGTTCTGATTCCGGGTATGAGCCTCTTTGGCATTATGATGGCTGCCCAGGTCATCAATGGTATTCTGCTGCCAATTCTGCTTGTCTTTATGGTTATCATCGCGGCCGATAAACACATCATGGGCAAGTACGCCAACGGTCGCATCTGGAACGCGCTGACCTGGTTTACCATCATCACCGTCATCATCCTGACCATTGTGATGTTCATTCTGCAGGCCATGGGCTTGTAGTGCGTGCGATTCCGCAGACGCGCCAACTCTGCACGCGCGGCCTCCGCAGATCGCGGCACAAAAATAGGGCGAGAAGATCGATCTTCTCGCCCTTTGTTTTATGCGATTAACAGCGCTTTGTTACTTGCTAGCCTTGTCAAACTCGTCCTTGAAGTCAGAGAACATCTTGCCCATGCGACCAAGTTGCATGCCAAAGCCCTTGGCCGCCTTGTTAGCGGTGGTCTGTGCCGACGACTTGCTCGCGGGCTTAGCACCGGACTTGCTAGCAGCGACTTTGTCTGTAGTGGCTTTGTCTGCGGCAGCCTGCTCCTCTGGAGATGGCTTCTCGAGGCGAACATCCTCTGCAGCAACCGGCGCTGGACGCTCGGAATCGTCTTCTGCATCGGGCTCGGTGGCATCTTCGATGGCACGCTTCGCCTTGGCCAGCGTCTTACCCAGGGCAAACGCACCCTTCTCGGTAGCCTCTGCAACAGCTTTGCCAGCCTTAGCCGTGGCCTCGGAAGCTTTAGCGGCTGCCGCGGCATAACCCTCGCCCGCCTTTGCCGCAAGACCGCCGGTGAGCTGGGCGTCTGCCGCCTCGTCTGAGAGGACCATGGCGCCGTTGGAGTAGCCTAGCAGCCACTCTGGCTTGATGGCAAAGGAGCCTACCAGTGCCTCTGATCCGGCGCCGTCGCCCACAAGGAATGCCGAAACCACGCCCGTGAACTGGTCAAACTCGGCGCCGCTCACGTAGCCCAAGCTCTTTCCACTCTTGGTGCGAGCCTCCATGCCGTGCCACAAAATGCAGTTATCAAAATCCAAGTTCAGGCGCTTAATTGCTGCTTTATCAACGTTATTCTCGGGATCTTTTACGCAAAGGCCCTGCTCAATGGTTTCTAAAGACTCAAGCGTGACAAAAGCGTCGTCCTGCTTAATCATGCCAGCGATATCAGGCTTCTGAACCATCACACCCACTACCTGCGAAGGCTGGCCTTGTTTGAATGGTGCAAAAACCACATTGTGGATCTTTCCCAGCTTGGAAAAACGCTCTTCTCCCGCGTGCTTACCCTTTGTAGCAGGCTTTTTGGGGAGAAGGACTTTTGCGCCAAGGAGCTCGGTTGTTTTCACGTGAAACCTCTCTATAAAAAACGGGA
>CAKAPZ010000168.1 GCA_916720015.1 uncultured Atopobium sp.
GTTGCACTTGAGAACCTCATTGCAGACGGTCGTATTCATCCAGCACGTATTGAGGAGCTCTACAAGAAGGCTGAGGCTCTTGTTAACGAGCGTGTTCTTGAGGCTGGCGAACAGGCTGCATTTGATTGTGGTATTCACGATCTTCATCCAGAGATCGTAAAGACTCTTGGTAAGCTTCGCTACCGTACTTCTTACGGTCAGAATGTTCTTGCTCACTCTGTTCAGGTTGCAGTACTTTGCGGCATTATGGCTGAAGAGCTTGGCCTTGAGCCTGCTCCAGCTAAGCGCGCTGGTCTGCTTCATGACCTTGGTAAGGCAATTGACCACGAGGTTGAGGGTCCACACGCTGTAATTGGTGCAGATCTTGCTCGTCGTCATGGTGAGCGCCCAGAGATTGTTCACGCCATTGAGGCCCACCATGCAGACATTGAGCCAAACACTGTTCTTGACATGCTTGTTATGGCTGCAGACGCTATTTCTGCTGCACGTCCTGGTGCTCGTCGTGAGTCTGCTGAGAACTACATCAAGCGCCTTGAGAAGCTTGAGGCTATCTCCAATGCACATGAGGGTGTTGAGCGTACGTATGCAATGCAGGCTGGCCGTGAGCTTCACGTAATGGTTGAGCCTCAGATGATTAGCGATTCCGAGGCAACTGTTCTTGCTCACGATATTGCTAAGCAAATTGAGGACGAGATGGAATACCCAGGACAGGTTCGCGTTGTTGTTATTCGCGAGTCTCGTGCTGTGGATGTTGCTAAGTAATTTATGGCAGCCACTTCTACTGACTTAACAGGTTTTGTCGCCTCCATGGGAGGTGAGCGCGCACTCCGTGTCGAGGAATCCCTCGGCGCGGGGTACGTTCGTTTACGCGTAGCAGAAGCAGAGCGTAGACAGGCAAAGCACGATATCCGTTCGGTAGAAGATATTGTTATCGAGCTCTTACGTAATTCTCGCGATGCTGGTGCTCGTCACATTTATGTTGCAACCTCAAAAGAGGGTGCGCTCAGAACTATCACCATACTTGATGATGGTCAGGGTATTCCAAAAGACATGCAGGAGAAAATCTTTGAAGCTCGTGTAACTTCAAAGCTTGAGAGTATGCATATGGACCGTTGGGGAATACATGGCCGAGGCATGGCTCTCTATTCAATCAAAGAAAACTGTGAATCGGCCCAGGTTGTGGCTTCGGCTCCGGGACTTGGTTCTGTTATTCAGATTGTGGTAGACACTACTAAAATTTCCGAGCGAGTAGACCAGTCTACTTGGCCAACTTGTGGTTTAAATGAGGACGGACTCAAAACAACCGTTAAAGGTCCTCATAACATTATTCGTACCTGCTGTGACTTTGCGCTTGAGGTTAAAGGCTCGTGTGAGGTAATGCTGGGCTCTGCTGCAGAGATTGCAGCTACTGCCCGTCGCAGAATTGCGCAAACCCTTGATATTGCTGACCTGCTGTTTGTTGAAGGCTTTGAAAACGTTCCTGTTCTTGAGCGCTTCAGGGCCGCGGCAGATGCAACAGAGCTTTCTCAAGTTTGTACGTCTCTTGGTCTTTCTATGTCAGATAGAACCGCACATAGAATTATTGCCGAGCAAATAAAGCCTTTGCGTAGCGTGTATGCACAGGTCAGCCATTCTGCTGAACCTGAAGGGGTTTCTCGCGAAGTTGATCTGATGAAAGATCATCGAGGTCTCAAGATGAGCAAGGCTGATATCAGCAGCTTTTCTCGTAAGATGGAGCAGAGTTTTGCTGAGTTGTCCGAGAAATACTACGTTTCTTTGACGACTGAGCCTCGTGTTCGTGTAAGTAAAAACAAGATTGTTGTGACTTTTGATATTGAGTCGCAAGAGTAGAACAAACGCACAATAATTGGAGCACTCATGGGTTTGCTTAAAGTTTCAAGTAAGTCTTCACCAGCTTCTGTAGCAGGAGCTATTGCAGGACTGGTTAAAGATAACGAGCCTGTTATGCTCCAGTGCATTGGTGCGGGTGCTGTCAACCAGGGCATCAAGGCTGTTGCCATTGCCCGCGGATTCTTGATTCCGTGTGGTCTGGATATTACCTGCGCTCCAACGTTTTCTGATATTGAAATTGCAGGGGAGAGTAGAACTGCAATAAAAATTGCCATTTATGTCCACACATTGTCTGCTCCTGATGCGCAGACACCAGCTGTTAGTTCCACTGAGTATGACGAGGTACTTTAAGCATGATTGAAAATTCCGAGCTCGTAGGAAAAACGTATCACATCAAAACTTTTGGCTGCCAAATGAACTTGCACGACACAGAGCGTGTCTCTGGTCTGCTTGAGGCTTGTGGCTGCAATGAGGTTTCAGATACTGATGACGCGGATATTGTCATCTTCATGACCTGTAGCGTTCGCGAGAATGCCGATCAGCGTCTTTATGGTCAGGCTTCTGCGATGGTGAGCGCCCCAACGCCTCCATCAGGCAAGCGTATTGTTGCTATTGGTGGCTGTATTGCACAGCGTGATGGCGAGAAGCTCCGTGAAAAGGTTCCAGCCGTTGACGTTGTGTTTGGCACCAGCGCTCTCGCAAGCCTGCCAGCGCTTCTCACCAGCGCATTTAGGGGCGAGAATGACCGTGTAGCCGTTGATACCTCTG
>CAKAPZ010000169.1 GCA_916720015.1 uncultured Atopobium sp.
CTTGCATATAACAAACTTGCAAAGGAAGTGAATCGTCGTGGTTAAAAAATCAGGACTTGGCAAAGGCCTTAATTCGCTCTTTAGCGAGGTAGATGCAGAGGTTGGTAATAAAAAAGAAACTACCACGCTGCCTTTAAAGAAAATAAAGCCAAATAAAGACCAGCCTCGCAAGCGTTTTGACGAAGCTGAACTCACTGAACTCAGTGATTCTATTAAGCAAAACGGTATTCTTCAGCCACTTCTTGTTCGCGAGAAGGGCGACCACTACGAAATTGTTGCTGGTGAGAGGCGTTTCCAGGCTGCAAAACTTGCAAAATTAGAGGAAGTACCTGTTGTAATCAAAGCAATTTCTGACGAGGAAGTATTCAAACTGGCTCTGATTGAGAATCTGCAGAGATCTGACTTAAGCCCAATCGAAGAAGCACAAGGTTATAAGCAGCTAATTAAACAGGAGAACTTAACCCAAGACGATTTGGCCAAGGTTCTCTCAAAATCAAGATCTGCAATCACAAATACCCTACGCCTTCTTGACCTTCCAACAGAGGTGCAGACTTTGATGGTAGAAGGACGTATTAGTGCTGGACACGCTCGTGCAATTCTTTCCGTTAGTGGTAAAGAAGGAAGAATTAAACTTGCTCAGAAAGTAATTGAAGAGAACTTGTCTGTCCGCCAGACAGAAAACCTCGCTCCACTATTTTCTGTCACTAATGTGGAGAAACCAAAAAGGCAACCAACTCCACAGGCATATAAGCGTGCGGCAAGGCAATTAAGAATTGCTTTGGATACTCCAGTCAAAGTGCGTAATGTTCGCGGCAAGAATAAAATTGAAATCGAATTCAATGATGAGGATGAGCTTGCTGCTTTAGTTGAAAAACTATCAAACGGTAAAGAAGCATAATGAAGATAAAGTTTGCAATTATATCTACTGTTTCACTGCTCGGAATAGCTTTTCTCGCTAAGCACACTTTGTTGACTAAAGAAGCGCAAAGAAGTTTTCTCCACGCAATGAGAAGGTCGAGAAGAGCTCTTGATGCAATTCTCGACGATTATTCAGGTGGTGTTGATAGAAAAACTTCAAAAAACATTCTCTCTCATCAAGCGAGAGTAGAAAAAGAATGGCTAAAGGCAATTCAATAGAACAAATGTTCTATATAAGAACTAAAGAAGAAGGGACTCGAGAGGGTCCCTTCTTTACATGTTTTGTGTAGGATATGCTGCCCTTAACGTGTGTTTCTCTTCTGGAAGAGCTGTCCACAAGCCGCATCAATGTCAGATCCACGAGAAAGACGGATGGTTGCTTCAACGCCAACAGAGTTGAGGCTGTTTACAAACTCCTGTGCGCGGGCAGGGGATGTTGGGTGGAATTTAGAGCCCTCGATCTCGTTAAGCTGAATGATGTTAACGTGGCAGAGCGTTCCGCGACAGAAGTCTCTCAAAGCACCAAGCTCATTGTCAGAATCGTTAACGCCCTTAATCAGAGCATATTCATACGTTGGACGACGACCGGTCTTATCGACATACTCACCCATAATGTCGTACAGGTGAATCAGTGAGTATTTACGAACTCCCGGCATGAGAGAGTCGCGCGTTTTTTGCACCGCGGAGTGAAGCGAAACAGCAAGTGTAAATTGCTCTGGTTCAGAAGCAAAACGCTTAATCATAGGTATAACACCGCAGGTAGAAACCGTAATATGGCGTGCACCAATGCCAGCTCCGTCAGGGGAGTTGAGACGTCTCATAGCCGCGAGAGTAGCGTCGTAGTTCATGAAGGGCTCTCCCTGGCCCATAAGAACAACACTGGTAACGCGCGCGTCAAAATCGTCGCGGACGTGCATGACCTGCTCGTAAATCTCACTAGCAGAAAGAGAACGCGTGAGACCAGCAGCGCCTGTTGCACAGAAAGCGCAGCCCATGGCACAGCCGGCTTGTGTAGAAGCACAGACCGAAAGCTTATTGCCAGTTGGCATACCAACGCACTCGACAGAAGTGCCATCAGGGTAGCGAAGCAGGTATTTACGACTTCCGTCCTCAGAGACCTGGCGGACAATTTGTTCAGCACCAGCAAGCGTTACCTGCTTAGATAGTTCTTCTCGCAGCGTTTTTGGAAGATTACTCATCTGATCAAAAGAGGTAGCGCCCTTAGACCAGACCCACTCCTCAATCTGCTTTGCACGGAATTTTGGCTGGCCAAGGGAAGTCACCAGTTCAAGGATTTGTTCTGATGAAAGGCTTCTGAGGTCAGATTTTACGGCAGCTTTCTGTGGACGAGAATCGGGCGCGGAGGTATTTGCACCGTCAGCCGTGGTGTTTGTGCCGTCAAGAGTATTATTTGATTGCATTTTTGTCCTTCTCCAACTCTTCTAAGCTATCTGCGGTATCTTAGAAGAAATACGTTTACTAGAGTTTACCCTATGGGAGACTTATCTGAAGGAGCGGAAATGACACGTGAAGAGCTAAAAAAGCTTCATGTAGCAGTTGTTTCAGGTGGCTGGTCAGACGAGCATGAGATTGCAATGGAGTCTGGCAAGCAGTGTGCAGCAGCACTCAAAGAAGCTGGCTTTACCAGTGTTGACCTGCTTGATGTTGCAGAAAAAGACTTTGTAGTTACCCTTGCTCA
>CAKAPZ010000170.1 GCA_916720015.1 uncultured Atopobium sp.
GGGAGAGCCAACAGCAAGAGAATTATCTGGAATATCTTTAGTAACCAGGCTATTAGCACCAATAACGCAGTTATTGCCAATAGTTACACCAGGAAGCACCGTTACATTTCCACCAAACCAGCAGTTATCCCCTACCGTAATAGGCAAAGCTCGCTCATACCAAGCGTTTCTCTCCTCGGCGTCTAAAGGATGCTGAACGGTGTACGCCTTAAATTGAGGCCCCACAAAACTATGAGCACCAAAAGTAATAGGCGCACAGTCCATCAGATATGCACCGTGGTTAATAAAGCTGTGTGGACCAATCTTGATGTTGAAGCCATAGTCAACATGAAAAGGAGAAACTGCTGCGCTTCCCTCTCCCAATTCGCCGAGAAGTTCGGTCAAAATCTGACGACACTTTTCTTTATCGCTTGGGCGAGTCTGGTTAAACTCCCAGGCAAGATCCTTAGCACGCCAAAAAGCTGCGCTTTGTTCTGCATCAGCTTCACCACCGCACCACTCACCAGCGCTCATACGCTCAAGCTTTGATTTCTTATTTTCTGAATTGGCGGTGGTCTGCTTTGGATCAATATCGTACATAGCTAACTCCTTGTGCTTCTTTATGTAACAACAAGAAGTGTAATAAAAGAAGAGCCCCTGACGAGGCTCTTCTCAGCTAGTTTAAAGTTCTTGTAACCAACTACATTGCATCATAAACATTTACCCACTTAAGCAGGAACTCTGTTTCTTTTACACGACCGCGTGCAAGTTCTGCTGCAGCAACAATGCCAAGCCATTCGTTTACATACTGACGTGTACAGCCCTGCTTGGTGCAATAAAGATTGATGTACTTCTCGGCAAGCTCCTCATCACCATGAAGAAGCAGGTGCAGATACGTTGTAGCGCAGTCTGCAGCGCCATTACCCTGTGTTGCGTGGGCCCAGTCAAGAATTACTGGAGCGCCATCCTCGGTGAGAATAACGTTGGAAGGAACAAAGTCACCGTGGCAGACCTTAGTGTGAGGCTTCATACCGTCAAGCTTAAGCAGAAGCTCATACCTTGTAGCCTCATCAAGAATGTCTGGAATACTATTAATCATTCGGGTGAACTTATCTTTTTGGCGAGTCAGAAGTGGCGCCTTATGAGCGTGGATGGCCAGCTCAATATCAACAAACTTATTGAGGTACTCATCCTCTTTTTCTGGATGCTCTTCAATGAGCTGTCTTATTGTTTTGCCTTCAACTTTTCTGGTTGAAACAGCCCAGCAATTACCAACCTTACTGATCTCTGCAAGAGCTGGAACGTTAATACCGGCCTGTTCAGCACGAGTGAGGTTTAAAGCCTCATTCAGAATATCAGCAGAAGGCTTACTTCCGCTGAACACCTTAACGACTGTGTCTCCGTTGTCGTACACAACTTTGTTATTACGCTCGACAATTACCTTTTTATCAGCTTTGAGCTCCATAACAACCTCCAATAAGGTACTCATACAGATACTCACTATCTACTTAGTAGTATTGTCGTTCTTCTTATACATCACATGGCGAGAAGAACACTCTTATTGGTTAAACGGTTGGCAAATTCGGCGAACGTAAACATCCCCAGTTAAAACATCAATTTAGTCTCCTAACAAAAATCCCTCGCTCTCCGTGAAAGCGAGGGATTTGCATACTAAATGTAGGTATGTTGATTACTGATCTTTACGAGTGCGAGCATATGCTCCAACACCAACAAAACCAGCACCAACCGTAGCAAACGCAACCATAGCTACAACACTTGCATCACCAGTGTCAGGTGTGCGGTGCTTACGCTTCTTACCAGGCTTCTCTGGAGTTGGGGTTGGGGTTACTGGAGTCTCGGTGTTTGTAATGGTAAAGCCATTGACCATATCACCAGTAATCTCTGAAGTGTAACCCTCAATAGCATCCTCAGAGACGGTGTAAGCGATAGCGTGGCCATCTGCTGCGTAAAGATTTACACCATTAAAGGAGCTGGTCCAGTTATTTGCCTCAGAAAGAACAACGGTCTGACCAGTGTCAACGCCATCAGCAAGAAGGTGAACGGTGACGGAATCCTTCTTTGTACCGTTCCAAACCTTGGTTACTGGGACATCACGAGTTACAGGGGCGTCAGCCTTGTTAGTGAGAGTTGTAACATTGCCGTTAACCTCAGGAGTCTGAGCAGTCCAACCAGTTGGAGCGGACTCCTCGAAGGTCAAAGTTACATTGTCAGGAAGTCCAGTGAAGGTGTGCTCCCAGTTATTAGCTGCAGAAAGCTCAACAGAGTCAACACGGTAACCATCAGCAACAAGGTAAACAGTGAGCTTCTCTGGAATAACTGCATCTGGATTTGCAGAAGTATCCCAAACCTTCTTAACAGTTACATCCTGAGTGCCCTCTTCACCGGTAATAACGGTACCGTTAGAACCAATACCGCCACCACGCTGTGCAGTGTTGCCATAAATGAGCAACTTAGCCTTATTCTGTGCAGCATTAATTGACTCGTGACGTGGGTTGGATTCAAGTGCAAGCATATCGGTGTTGTTAACGATATTGCTTACCTCTTCAGTGGTGTGACGTGCAGCAGCTGGATCTGCATCACCAA
>CAKAPZ010000171.1 GCA_916720015.1 uncultured Atopobium sp.
GCTGCTACAACAGCGTTTTGCATGACGGTAGTCTGAGGACCTGCAGGACTTGCGTGCTCTCCAACAGGAAGGCCGCAAGCTGCCCAGCCAAGCTCCCAAGTGGTCATCTCGGCAGGATTTGGCATCAGCGATGGAGTTGTGGAGAAGTCCTGACCAAGTGCGGTGCCATAACCAAAGGCACGTGCATAGCTGACCAGGTTGTCTGCGCCAAGTGCAACGCCAAGCTGCGCCAACGCCGTGTTAGAAGAGCGAGCAAATGCCTCACGCAGAGGAATGGTGCCCATGTCCTCGTTGGCGTAGTTGTGGATGGTGCCGCCACCAAGCTCCATAGTTCCTGGAGCGGAATATGTGGTGTCCAGCGTGGTGGTATGCGTATCAATACCAGCAGAAAGTGTAATGGTCTTGAACGATGAACCAGGGGAGTAGAGCGCCTGGGTAGTTCTGTCGACTAGCTGACTACCAGAGCCGGATTCGATAATGGTGCCCAGTTCAGCATGGGTATATGAAGGGCTAGAAGCCTTTGCAAGTACAGCTCCAGTAGCTGGGTCCATGACAACAATAGAGCCCGAGTAGCCCTGGAGCGCAGCTTCTGCCACGGCCTGCATCTGAGAGTTGATGGTCAGAACAACGCTTGAACCAGCGGTATTGACGCCAGCCATCGAGTACAGAGCACTTCTCCAGTCGGAATGATCTGCATGGCCGGTGAGTGTCTCGTTCATGGAGGACTCAATACCTGCAGTTCCGTACTGAGTAGAGATGTAGCCAACGGTGTGAGAAGCCATGCCATCGTGTGGATAGTTGCGCACGTAGGTGCCGTCGTCTTGCTTGACGCTCTCTGCCAGGGTGACGCCGTCAGAAGTCATGATGGCGCCGCGTTGAACGTATGCACTCCTAGCAATGGTGTGGTTGTTGGTAGGAAGTGCCTGAAGTCTAGGAGCGTCAATCACCATCAAGAAGGTCAAATTGCCGAGAAGAACGGTGAAGAAGAGGGTAAATACGGTAACCAAATTGGTGAGACGTTTTCCGAGAGCAACACGTCCTAGAACACCAGATTCTTCAGACTGCAGACCAAAGCCTCCTCGGATGTGGCTGCCATGCAGAACAGAAGAGGCGTGAGCTCCACCGGAAGAAATTTCAAGTCTTTGTGAATCAAGCACTTTTTTACTTGGCTCAAGTTCAGTCTCGCGACCAGTTCCCTCATCACCTGCTCTGAGCAGCAGGGCAACAATGATAAAGCTGGAAAGAAGAGAGCTGCCGCCCTGACTCATAAAGGGCAGGGTAACGCCAGTTAGAGGCATCAGCTTAGTAACGCCTGCAACAATAAGGAAGGTCTGAAATGCCAGAACACTGGTAAGACCAGCTGCTGCAAAGGCAGATGAATCGGATTTTGCTCGAGCGGCTGTTGCAAGGCCACGAACGGTGAGGAGCAGGAACAAGGTAATGATTGCTGCTCCGCCAAAGAGGCCCAGCTCTTCAGCAATGGCCGAGAAAATAAAGTCAGACTCAACAATAGGGATCAGCGTAGGCATTCCCTTATCAATTCCGGTGCCAGCAAGACCTCCATCTGCGATGGAATAGAGGGACTGGACAATTTGGTAGCCGTCTCCAGCGGGGTCTTTGAAGGGGTCCAGCCAAATGTTGACACGAGTCTGAACGTGAGTGAAGAAGTGATAAAGCACCACGCCGCCAATGGCTAAGAGCGCAATACTGACAAAAACGTAGCTTGCGCGACCTGTTGCTACATAGAGCATGATGACAAAGAACACGAAGAAGAGCAGAGCGCTACCAAGGTCGCGTTCAAAAATAACAACAATCAGGCTGATGCCCCACATGACAAACAGAGGAAGCAGCATTTTAAAGCGAGGAATGCGGAAAGGTCCAAAAGAACGCATAGAGACCGATAGGGCTTCTCGATTCAGTGCAAGATAAAATGCCAGGAAGAGTGTAATGGCAATCTTTGCAAGCTCGCCAGGCTGGAAGGTGAATGCGCCAAAAGAAATCCAGAGTTTTGCACCGTAGCGGTCCTGGCCAATAACAATTGGCAGGAGAAGCAGTATGACGCCGAGAATACCAATGGAGTATTTGTAGCGTGCTAACGCGTCAAGATTTCTAATGACCGCCAGTACCACAATCATCACAACAACAGAGATAAAGAGCCAAATAGTCTGGTTGACTGCAAGATTTGGTGCAAGTCTGGTGACCATGGTGATGCCAATTCCCGAAAGTACAAACACAATGGGGAGAATGGCGGGGTCTGCTGCGGGAGCAAGGAACCTAATGGCAATGTGAGCCACGGTAAATGCTGCAAAGAGACCAATAGGAACGGCCATGGTCTCAAGGCTGAGCGTTGAGCGAGCAGTAATCATGTACATGGCGTACAGCAGAAATACAGGGATTGCTCCTACAAATAGTAAGAAGAGCTCTGTATTACGCCTTAGTCCACCTGCTTTTTCCATTCCTACTCACCTCCCGAACTTGTTGTTGACGTTGTTGTTTCTGTTGT